>JAGORQ010000012.1 GCA_018062705.1 Candidatus Shapirobacteria bacterium | reverse complement strand
CATTCGTCGAACATCTCCCTTTGACGAAAGGGAGAGCTCTTTTTCTCGAGTTGTTATTATTGTTCTTAGTTGGTTAACTGCCTCACCAGTATTATCCAAAACAAATTGATTATCGAACCTTACAGTATTTATACCTCTCTGTACAAAGTATAAGTCTCTACCCTTGTCTCTCTCTAAAGTTCTTTTGTGATATTCACCATCAATTTCAATAACTAAAGTTAATTTGGAACAATAGAAGTCGGCAATAAATCTACCCACAGGCTTTTGTCTCAAAAAACGATATCCTAGCGCGTCACCCTTTATTTTTTGCCAGAAGATAATTTCTCCTAATGTAGATTTGTTTCTTTGTCTTTTTGACAACAAACGCAATTCTTCTAAATACCTTAAGTTTCCCACCTGAGTTCGAGCCTCTTCAGGTGCAGTATATTTCACACAATAATTATAGCTCCCCCTTTCGTCAAAGGGGGTGGATCGACCGCAGGTCGAGACAGGGGATTTAATCCCCGCATTTTTCCCTCATTGACTTGCCAAAAAAGTGTTATAATTCAGTTACAACAGAATTAACAAGAGATACCGCTAATTCTATTACTTTTTGAAATAGTATCTCTTTTAATCGTTTAAGATGTTTTCGCCAGTATTTACCATCAATAATCGGATTCTCAAAAATATTGCCACTATTGAAGGTGCCAAAGCCATTATTGACGAAGCTCCCCTTATCCCCGCCTACGAAAAACAATTCCAGCAAGAGGCTATTGTTCGTACTGTACATTTTGGTACCAGAATTGAAGGTAACGACCTCACCTACCAAGAGGTTGCCAAATTAGTAGAAGGCCGACAAATAACCGCCACGCAACGTGATATCCAAGAAGTTATCAACTATCGCAATGTCATGTCTTATCTCGAAGAACTCTGGTCACTCTACAATGCCAACATGCCCCTACCCGAAGAAAAAAGCATCCCGTCTACTGACGAGTCAGGCCACCGACCATTTTTCTATAGTGAAACCATCATCAAAAAAATTCACACTCTCACCACTTCCAAAGTTATCCCCGAAATTGAAGTTGGTAAATATCGTCACCAGCAAGTAGTCCTCAAAAATACTCGGACCGGTGAAATTGCCCACCGCCCACCAGCCGCCATTGAAGTTCCTTATTTGGTCACCGATTTTATTTCCTGGTTAAATTTCAAAGATTCTCGCGAAGTCCATCCGGCTATTCGGTCAGCCATTTCTCAATACATTTTAGTGGCCATCCATCCTTTTATTGAAGGCAATGGTCGAGTGTCCCGCGCTTTTGCCACACTACCATTATTTGTAGAAGGATATGACATTCGTCGATTATTTTCCCTCGAAGAATATTTTGATCGCAATGCTGAAACCTACTACAACACTATTCAAGAGACACACATTCAAGGTAGTGATATTTTCAAACGCGACCTCACCCGCTGGATTGAATATTTTACCGAAGCACTGGGTATCGAATTAAATCGAGTCAAAGAAAAGGTCCAGTCACTCTCCCGCGACATCAAATTCAAACAAAAATTGGGTGGCAAGCAGGTTCACCTCACCGAACGCCAAATAAAACTAGTTGAATACATGCAACAATTTGGTGGTCTCCGTATGCCTGACGCCCAATCCCTTCTGCCTATGGTCAGTGACGACACTATATGGCGTGACCTCAAAAAACTCATCGATGATAAAGTTGTCGAGAAGCGAGGATCAACCAAAGGCGCCTATTACTGTCTAGCCAATATCTAGTAAGTCGAACCAACTCCAAAAACTTTTTTTTCTAGCCTAATAATCTTTTCCGTGTTCTCGTTTGTTTGGTAGCTAACTGTCGCTCGAAAACTTTGATTGTCCTTGGCTTCAGTCACCAAACCATCAACCAAATTATGCATTTCGTTCAAAAACTTTTTTTGTTCATCTTGAAGTTCATATTTCAATTTTGTCATTTCACCTTGCAACTTAGCATCAATAACTTGCGTCAAATCTCTGGTTAAGTTCTTGGTCAATCTATTCTCCAACTCCTCACCATCTTTCTTTGTAAAATATTTTTGAGTCATCTGCTTCATATTAAAATTCTACACCTACCTTCCTCAGTGTAAAATATATCAATGGTTACTCTCGATTCTCTGAATCTCCAAAAAATTTCCCCCGAAGAACTTGGTGAGCTGTTAATTGAGGCTAAAAAGGCTTACTACACTGGCAGTAAACCCATTATGGACGACCACACTTATGACACTCTCGAAGAAATCTTGAAGAAAAAATTGCCTTATCATCGGATTTTTACCAAGGTTGGTCACCCCAACTTCGACACCGGTTTTGAGAAGAAAAAACATCTCATGCCCATGGGCTCGCAAAACAAAGTCACCAATCTTAACGACCTAGTTCATTATTTCGAGCTGAAAAATAAGGATTTATTAAAAAATTCTTCCTCCCCCCTTGTCAAAGGGGGGACTGAGGGGGGATTGGATTGGGGGTGGATTGTCCAACCAAAATGCGACGGTATTTCCCTAGAAATTGAATATCGAAGTGGTCAAATAGTTAATGCTATTACCCGAGGTGATGGTGAAGTCGGCGATATTATCACCCAAAATGTGGTAAAGATGCAAAACTATATTAACAATCCAAAAAAATTTACCGGTTCGGTTCGTTGTGAAATTGTAGTTACCAAAAAGGATTTTGAAAAATTAAATAAAACTTCTGAAGAAAAATATTCTAACCCCCGTAACGCCGCTTCCGGCTTATCCCAACGGCTAGATTCAAAATATGCTGAATATTGCTCGCTTTATGCAGTTGATATTTTTTTTGATAGTCGTAGAGACGTAGCGCGCTACGTCTCTACAGAAAACCAAAAAATTGATTATTTAACATCTCTTGGCTTCACCCCCGTCGAATCAACTCTCTGCAATTCGTTTGATGATATTGAAAAAATCTATCAAGAATTTTTTGTCTCCAAGCGCTTATCCTATCCTTTTGAAATCGACGGTCTGGTTATAAAAATAAACGATCTAAGTTTATCTAAAAAACTGGGCACCAAAAATAATCGTCCCAAATATCAAGTTGCCTACAAATTCCCTTCACAATCCAACCAGACGGTTATCAAATCAGTTGTTTGGCAGGTCGGTCCTATGGGCCTGGTAACACCAGTAGCCGAAGTTGAACCATTGGAGCTCTCAGGTGCTATGGTTACTTTTGCCTCGCTGGCTAATTACGCCTTAGTCAAAGAAAAAGATCTCAATATCGGTGATATTATTCAAATTAGCCGTCGCGGTGATGTCATTCCTCACATCGAAAAAGTAATTACCAAGGTCAACCTCGGCCACACAAAAATTCCCACCCACTGTCCCACTTGCAATACCAAGTTAATAATCGAAGATAAATTTCTCCGTTGCCCCAACACACCTCAATGTCTCGATCAAATAATTGGTTCTCTCCGGCTGTTTTGCGACACACTGGGATTTCTTGGGTTATCCGACAAAACCATTCGTAAACTCTATACCGCTGGTAAAGTTGTTGTCCCAGGAGATTTTTACAAACTAACCATTGACGATATCTCCACTCTCGACAATCTCGGTGAAAAATCGGCCAAAAATATTTTGCATCAAATCAATAAAAAGCGCGAGTTAAGTCTAGTCGAAGCCTTCGACGCTTCAATTATTCCAAATTTCTCCGCCAAACGGGTACAACAAGTTATTGACGGGGGATTTGACACGCCCGAAAAAATTCTCAATTTAACTACCACCAATTTACTGACTCTCAAAGGTTTTCAAATCACCCTAGCCCAAAAAATCATCGACGGTATTTCTCTCCGCCGCCCCTGGATTGAATCAATAATTTCAAATGTAGTTATTCGTAAATCTTATATCTTAAATCTTAAATCTTTATCAGGACTCTCTTTCGCCATTACGGGTGATCTTTCCCTTCCCCGCAAAGATTTAGAAAAATTAATTATTGATAATGGTGGTAAAGTCGCCTCAACCGTTTCCAAAAACACCAGCTATCTAATTACCAATGAGGTTGATTCAAACTCTTCCAAATTCGTGACTGCCAAAAAACTTAACATAAAAATAATAGATGAAAAACAATTTAATAAAATATTAAGTTCCCCCTCCTTGTCAAAGGAGGGGGCTAGGGGGTAGATTGATTCATGCTCTTCAAAAATATTGCTGACTCTGCTTCCCAACTAGCTCTCCGTATTCAATCTGAAAATTTAGCCCATCTTGATCTAATGTACATCAGTCCTGATGCCAAAGAATTTGCCGACTTAGTGTCTCAAAACCTTCACCAAAAAGACAGTTTGTTGTTAAATATTGAGCACTTAGCACTGAGCACTGAGCACTTAGTCATAGTCGACGACGGTTCCACCCCTTCAAACGAATTTGACGAATTTACGGTTCGATTACGGAAGTTATATCCCCAAGTCAAAACCGTTTTAGCCATTCCCATTATTCCCGAAGCCGAGGTCAAAAATTTAGAAATCTGTTGCGACAGTCTCATCTACCTCAGCGCCGAGCCATTATTCTTCTCTCTCAAACAATTTTATTCCGATACACCACTCATATAATAGTAGAGACGCGCCACAGGCACGTCTCTAAGATACAATATCAACATGAAACTCATCATCGGCCTCGGTAACCCCGACAAAGAATATTCTGGCACCCGCCACAACATTGGCCATGCCATCATCGACAAACTCAAAGAACTAAATTTGACTGGTCTCAAACTAGACAAAAACACTGGTTTTATGAACGAAGCTGGTTTTTCCGTCCAAAAAGTTGTTAATTTTTACAAAGTCGACTTACAAGATTTTTATCTAGTCCACGACGATCTCGACTTGCCGGTAGGGGAGTACCGCTTCCAATTCGACCGTGGCCCCGCCGGCCACCACGGAGTTGAATCAGTAGTTGAACAGCTTGGTAGTCAGGCCTTTAATCGAATCAGAGTGGGAATAGGTCACCCTCGACACGCCGAAGCTTTCGGCGGAGGCGGTCAAATGTCCGTCGCCGACTACGTTTTAAAGCCATTCACTTCAGACGAAAAAATGATAATTAAACTAACTGTTGATAGAATACTTAATGAATTGTTGCCAATTATTAATTCGTAATTATTAATTAGTAATTAATTTGGGCCATTAGCTTATCTGGTAGAGCACCGCATTCGCATTGCGGAAAGGACGGTCCGACTCCGTCATGGTCCACTTATGTTAATATCTACTTAATATAAATTAAAATACATAAATCTATGATGCCCAATTTCGAACAAACAACCATTAAACCAGCAGGTTCAGAAATTAAGGAAGTTGGAATAGAATATTTAGAACAATTTTATAAACTCCAACAATCGGTAAATCTCAGACACCCTAATAATCCCCACAGATTATTAGGTATCATCACTGAAGATATGAAGATGGAAGACGGACTACAAGTCCTATTTGCGAGTAGTTTAATGTCAGGAAGCGAACTAATTTCTACTGAAACAATAGGCGATATAGTTGTAGCAGTGGCTAGCTCGCCCCGACCTTTGGCTTAGTTATCACTTTTTTCAAAAAATTTGGCATTACCAGCTTTTCCATTCAATTCCTTGCCAAAATGTTTTAAATTCTTTATCCAATTCCGGATCATTGGAATTGACCGTCATCGACACCGTCAATATCCGATCTTTTTCCCTAAAAAATACTGTCTTTTCTTTATTATCTTCAGTCGTAAACAGCAAGCCCCGCTTCTCACCCCACTCAGCAATTCCTTCTGTATATTGATCTGGTCGGCTTCGCCTAAATTGTACTGCCGAAAAATCGGCTAATTCTTGACTAGCTTCTCTCAAAGTAATTGTGTAGTGCACCGCCAATCCGACATTTCCCAACAACTCAATGTTGGTCAACACTCGACCGTCTGTAGTTTCAATTTTTCTCATTTCAAACTTACTACCATATTTCCAATTCAAGTAGTCATCATCATATGTCATATTTTCAATTTTCTTAATCGGAGTTATTTTTGCCCGTTGACCTACCACCACCTTACCCCGACTCTCGCTCCTACCCCACAAAAACACTCCCCCTATCGCAATAATAATCACCGTCACCACTATTAAAACATTTTTCATTTTAACCAATCTCCACCTAATATTATTAACACATCAGCACTAGGAATAGTTTCCCCATCCGGCACTTTATCCACCAACTTCGCACCAAAAGCCGTCAACAATTCTGTTTGATTTTTAGTCTTTCCAGTTAATTCCACCATCAAAGTATTTGGATAATTTCTTGCCACTGCCATTTTCTTAGCTACCACATTTACTTCTACTTTAGACTCAATCACCGCGCTCTCTACCACCGAAGCCAGGCCTATCTTATTCGTCCCGTTATAAATCACCACTCGTGGATTAATTGTTTCCGACTGCTTCAGTTCCACCACCGTTGGTGTTGGTTGATTTTCTCCAGTCAATTCAGTCACCTCAATTATTTTATTCAAACTCGGTCGATAGAGCACCGCCTTTAAAGCCTTATCAAAAATTAACACCTTATCACCATCTTCCGACTGCTCAAAAAATTTCTGACCTATCAATTTAGTTTTATCTGTCACTTCACCAATTCTAGGTGTCTCTGATGGTAAAACCATCAATTTTGACACCTCTTGCCACACATTCTCCTTGTTTTTATTTTTCTTATAAAAAATCACCCCAACCATAAATACCAGTATTATCACCAATACTATTACCCGTAACCGACTAAACTTCATACTAAATTCTAACACTCAAAAAGTAAATTTTTGTCTAGCACCACTTGAAAACCACATACCGTGACGCAATAGTTGTTGCATTACTGGCCCCACCACCCCACCAAAATTTATCTTATCCCACGAAATATTCGTGCCGTCATACCATTCTGCAAATATTATGTCTGCTCCAGAAAAATTTGATGTCAACAAAGTGTTGGTTCCAGTCGTCTTCCAGTCAGTTGCACTGGCATCCCAACTACCAGAAGTGTATGTCGACGCCCCCTTTTTATAATAAATATGGTTTCCCCTAATCCAAAAAACATAGACATCCGAATTTGTCGTATTGAGAGTCACCGAAGGATAGGCATTTCCAGCGTTAGTGTCCAACACCACCGCTGTTTGCCACGAGCTAGTATATTCTCGATAAACCATCGACCCTCCTACATCCACAAAAGCCAAATGCACATTACCCGAGGCATCCGCTACCGAGGACAAAGTCGTTGTTATCCCCGTTTGACCAGTCCCTATAGCATCATAGCTTCCCCCTGACGGATTGTAGTTATATAACAAGCTCACTTCAGTCGCCCCCAACGCCCGATTATACAAACGAACATCATCCATAATTCCGTCATAATATTCTGACTGCGAGCTCCAATAACCCAGATAAAAATTTCCCGTACTATAGTTTGGCAATATACCAAGTGTAGCGGGAAAACCACTAGATACCTCTACTCCATTTTTATACATTCTTAAATCAGTACCATCAAAAGTAGTTGTAAATAATGCCCAGGTAGCCGTAGCAACACTATTATTGGCAGTATAAATCTCGGCTCCACCACCGGCAAAACCATCATTGTCCACATTCGTCATCACCTCATTTACATCTCCCACGGCCATGTTGTACGACCAGTCCCCCGAATCGCTGTAGCCCATCACCGACTCATAGTTTCCAGCAATACTCTCTACTTTCAACCAAGCACTCATGGTAAAACTTGACAAGTTAAACTCAGATTGAGCCCCAATTGAAAGGTATTCTGTATCAGCCCTTTCAAAATCTGCCCCGTTACCAAATTTACCAGCGACTTGAGCGATAGTATCACTTGCACTTTCCGTCAGATCATTACCATACCCTGAGCTATCAGCACGAGTTGCATCACCGGCTTCTTCTAATTGCCAGTATCCAACCAATCCACTCGCGAGAGTGGGGTAGTCTTCACAACTAGCTCCGCCACTATTTTGCCACTGAGTACTACTATTTACCCATTTGCAACCAGCAATAGTAGCCCCTATCGCCATCGTAATGTACATATCTTGACTACCCCTAGGCACAATTGTCCCATACACATTACTATTTGAGTTATTAACATTGACCAACGAATCAACATTATCACCAGAATCTTCTGGCAAATCATTGGTCGCACTAGTCTCTTTAATTGTTTTTACATAATACACTCCACTTCCGGTATAGCGGGCTACCACCCAGACATAACTACTTGAGTCTCGACTAATCACTGGATAACTATAATCATCAGTGGCGCCAGTTCCATTAAACACTGTCTGCTCAGCACCCCAACCAAACCCTGTGCCCGGATACGACGAAGCCACCCTTCCACAAACGTCACTACTACACGAATAGACAATAAAAGCCCTCGCACTATCGGCTTCAATTGAAAAATCACTATTTGCAATCGTCAACCTCGCCGAAGTATTTTCAGTCCAACCAAAACCGTCACTCGAATACTCAAAATTAACCCGACTATTGGCATTATCATAATAACTTCGCCAATAACGCGTTCCATCAAACCAAGTTTTTCTCTGAAAAGAGTAGGCGGTCGGATCAATCGTTATCGCGTTTACCGTCACCTGCACCAATATTCTTCCGGCATCAACCTCAGTTCCTGCATTCACCAACCACGAGTCAATTTCATTACCTGTAGTTGGCATAGTCACCCCACTACTAATTGTTTGGTTTTCCCCAGTTACCGAAGAATTTGTCAAATCACTAGAAGCCGTAGTATCTCTTAGTTTACTGTTGGCTCCTGCCCCAATTGCATCCTGAGCGTATTTGTACACATTGGTTGTTCTCAACCATTCCGCCGAGCTCCATAATTGTTTGTAGCCTAAAGCACTACCCGTAGTTGTTGACTTAGTATTCAACACTAAATACTGTGCCTCCAATTTTCCAATCGAGCTTGCGCTAGTTTGATCAATAATAATTTTTGCATTATAAATATCAATTGAATGCCCATTTGAATTATTTAGTGTTTTCGCTAGCCGATAATTTCTTCCAGTAGTGGGGACAAATGGAGGAGATCTGGACCTGATTACTTGACCGCTACTGGTCCCCAAATCCAAGATAGTTGATACATCTACCCAATTTCCAAACGAACCATCGTCTTCTTGGACTGTTATAGTTAATTTTGTCGAGGTTTTTACTTTACCTCTTAAGGCAAAACTAAACACGGCATTTTGGGTCGAAACCGACATTGTGGCTGTCGACGTTCCACCTACACCCGCTGTTTCCAAAACCCCATCACTTATCTTTAATCCTCCACCATCTCCAGAAGTTGTTCCGGCATCCCACCTTTCATTTACCCCAATCATATTTGAATTAGTTATCACCCCCCAAGCTGCAGCAGCCGAATCATTACCGCGTGATGCCACAAAGACAACCAGCTCATTGTCAAAATTAGTTGTCAACGAATTCCAAGTTGTCAAGGTAGAATTTGCTGGTTTAGTGCTACCGACAGTTACATCCCATGGATCCCCGGTCTCGACTGCATTACGATAAGTGGCAATAACAGCATAAATATGGTTACCCGACCCTTTTATTACCGGAGCAGTCATCGAAGATGAAGTAGCTCTAGCCCAGTAAACAGTAAGTGCGGTATTTGTACCACCCACACCGGTTGCTTGCGGACTATTTGTCATGGCTGTAAACCCGTTCGGAGTAGTCAATGATACGGTAGTGTTACCAATTGTTTCCACATACAAAATTGCAATATCGTTGGCTTGATGTGTCGGCCACGCCGGACTAGCAGTGCCAGTTGTCGCTGACACCGCTCCACCTATCGCCTGGAATCGTGGCACATAAGTCCCAGTATCGTTTTTCATCCAAGTAGCTTCAGCCGAAACAGTCTGAGTTCCACCCCACAGGTTCGAGTCATATTTCCAATACTTTGGGCTGTTAAGAGGTGTGGCCGCTGGGTTATCTCCACCCTTTAGCGCAATTGTCATGGTGGCATTGATACTTGAGGTTACTGTAGCAGTCGAGGTACCTCCCACACCTGCTTCATAAAAGATTCCATCAGAAATTTTTAATCCTCCCCCGTTTCCAGAAGTAGTTCCACTATCAACCCTTTCCGTCAACCCTGTCACGCCTGGGTTGGTAATTATTCCCCAAGCCGCAGCGGCCGAGTCATTATGTCTTGTGGCTGCATAAACAATTAAAGTATTGTCAACAGTAGTCGTCACCGACTCCCAAGTGGTCCTCGTACTAACAACTGCCTTTGTACTACCAATCGCTACATCCCACGGGTCTCCTGTTTCAATGACATTTCGATAAGTTACAACTACTGCAAAAATATGGTCTCCTGAAGCTTTTATCACTGGGGCAGACATCGCTCCCGAAGTAGCTCTTGCCCAAAAGACCGATAACGTAGTTCCTGAGGTTCCCGTACCAACAGCTTTAGGACTAGCAGTCACGGCCACAAACCCGTTTGGAGTCGTTAAGACTGCCGCAGACTCTCCGATCGTTTCCACAAAAAGAAGAGCCACATCATCAGTTTGATGGGTTGGCCAAGCCGGACTGGCTGTACCAGTTGTCGCCGCAGCACTAACCCCGATCGCTTGCATCACCGGTTGCTTTACCCCAGTCGCCATAGTCAAGCCAATCTCTTCATTTCCAATTTCAATCTGCGTCTCAGTGGCAGTAATTTCTGTGGCATTTTGTAAAATAATTACTCGAGCAGCCTTTATGGAGTGCGTCGTTCCAGTTACTACATTTAATCGATAATCAAAACTCCCGCTGACTGGCGTGAACACCTTTCTCGATCTAATTAGAGTTGACGTATCAGTTATACCTATCGACACAGATTGAGTGTTTCCAGCACTCAAATTAACCGTCAATGTTGTCCCTGCCCCTTGGCTTGCCACTACTTCAAAATAATAGGTCGCCCCAGTATATTTAGTTGTATCAATATTTATCAAGGCAGCGTCAGTACCACCTACCGTTACCGGCCCATCAATAATATTTATTTCTTGTCTAATAGTTACATTTCCCGTATCGTCAACAGCTATCTGCCATTGCCTCGCCTCCTGATAAATCAAATCCGTCAAAGTAGCCATTGATAATGGACCAGTCAAATAAAATTGTGGACTAATTTCCGGAGCCTTGTACTTGTAAACCAAGGTTCGTCGCTCACCACTTTTTATATCCAAATCCCAAACTATTTTTTTTATCCCATTTTCCTCTACTACTCTCCCTATAGTATCTTTAATTTCAAAGTCGACTGGCACTGTTTCATAAACCTTGCCTTTAAAATCCCGTTTAGCCTCAATCTCGATATTCATTGGGTAAATATTTGCCGGGTAAATACGGGTAGCACTAACTCTTTTAACATTAAAATCGCCACCACTCTTTACTATTATTTCCTGACTGATTGAATATGTCCCATTTGCAGTTGTTGCCGTCAATTCCAAGTTGTATGTTCCAGTTTTATCAAATTTATAACTCGTTTCGTAATCCGGTTTTAATGTGAAATCCTTTTTCGAACAATTCGGATTAACAATTATTTTCTTATTTTCTGTACTAAATTCTTCTTTAATTAGTAATTTATCATTAGTAATTAGTAATTTGACATTCGCATCACACACCATTTTTCCCAGTTCATCCAGCACTGCCATGTCTATTTTTGCCACTTCCCCCACACCATATTTATCTTTATCCAAATTCATAGCCAACACACCCCACAAAAAATCTTGACTGACCACCTCACCCAATTGGTCTCTTATCTCCAAACTATATCTTCCTGGCCTAAACTGAGGTGGGGGAATTACAGTTATCGCTGTAGTACTATCAACAGCTTCTTGAACAGATTCAATTTCTTGGGTTTCACCCAAGCTATTTTTCAACTTAACCTCAACTAAATTTTGATCAATATTATATATAGATACTTGAACTTTTTCTTTTGAACCATAGGTGGCTTTAATTTTTGACTTTAAACTAATTTTTTCTCGTTTTTTGGCACTTCCATCTCTAAAATTTTGACTATTAATTATTTCAAATGTGGGCAACAACTGAGGCTCATTGGCCAAAACCAACCCAACTCGATCAAAAAATAACCCACAAACTAATATTAGTATCAATATTTTTCTTATCATCAGAATCTTGAACGATATCTCAAAATAATGTCACCAACTCGTGCCAGTGCACTAGCCGTACTTTTTGATGCCATTTTGACCCTAATCACCGCAGTTTCACTAGCAGCATCCCATTCTGGAGCCACCCCGTCATTCAAAGTTGCTTCAGTACAACCCGAAGAACCCCAGCTTGTGTTTGCTGTATTACCAATTGAACAAACAGTCGTACCTGGAGTATCCACATCGTTTGAGACTAAATAAGAAACTGCATTATCCCCAGTCGTCCCTACTCCAGTTTGGTATGCAAATTCCAAAGCACAAGTACTCCCGGGGCAACTCCCGGTTTCCCAAGATCCAAAATCACTAGGTAAAGTCACCCTAACTAATACAGAATAATCTTGGAGTGAACCACTCGTCGACGACAATTCATAATAGTTTTTCCACCCCACCCCACCGGCGTTCAAAGTATTATCCGACGTCATTGATACTGCTGTTGTCCCCGAACCATCCGCACTAAGTGCACCACCAGGATACTCCGGCGACAATACTATCACCTTCGAATTAACCACACTAGTCACTGGCAAAGTACCTTGGGTAATCACCCCATTACTCGCAATATACAACACACTTGTTCCCACCCCTACTGGCAGGGCTGTCAACGACAAAGAACCGCCAATCCCCAGATTAGTACTAATATTTGCATCACCCACAATTTGCAACTTATATCCCGGAATTGAGGTTCCAATACCAATCCGTCCCGTCAAATACAAATCCGATCCGCCGTATGTTCCACCCACATTCAACGCATACACTCCCGGCACAGTTGATCCAATGGCTACTTTAGCTAAAATATGTAAATCAGTTAAACTAGTTGTCCCCCCCACATTCAAGTTGTACGCCCCAAAAAAAGCCGTTGTGCCAACAGATAGTTTGCTAGTTGAAAAATTAGTGGCAAAGCCACTCGTCCCCAAATTTAAGCCATACACTCCCGGCACAGTTGATCCAATGGCTATTTTTCCATTAACAAAGATGTCACCAAACCTACCTGTCCCGCCCACATTTAGCGCAAATACACCAGGCACCGAGGTGCCGATCCCTATTTTTCCTGTCAAATACAAATCCGACCCACCGTAGGTTCCACCCACATTCAAGGCATAAACTGTATTTATCACTGTCGTCCCAATCGACATTTTCCCGGTCGTTGCCAAGTTCCCATACAAACCAGTTCCTCCAATAGTTATTCCGCCAAAACTAACCAAATCGGTAATCGACAAACTTTGACCAGACGCCTTTTCGGCATTAAGCGCATAGGGTACTGCTGTAAACTGAATCCTCGGGGTCATATCCGAATCACTACTTACACCCACACTTAGGTAAATATTGTCGGTATTAAAATCTACTGAAGGGGGGAATGTGCTATAACTCCCCAAAGCTACACTAAAAATCCCACTACTTACTGCCACCTGAGTTGTGCCACTATTCCACACTTCTGTCCAAAGTGATGTGCCAGCCGACGACGCATCCCACAAAGTAAACTTCATCGTATAGCTAGCATCAGTCACATTTGTCCCGGCGGTGGCGCCATTATTAACCAATTTTCCCTGAAAATTTATCTTTCTATTTATTCCTGTCGCCGCCATAGCCGGCAAAACCTCCGCCAAAAACAACCCCAAAACCAATAACAACCGAAGTATTTGTTTCGTTTCTAAATTTTAAATTCTTAAATTTATTCGGTTTTTATCCTTTTCACCTTAGTTTAATTTTAGTTGTTTTTCCGTCGCCAAATAAGTACGATAAACGATATCAAACCTACCAACATAAAGATAACACCTTCAACCCCAATATAAAAAAAACTCGTTTCTTTATTGTCAAACTCGTTTTTACCATCATAACGGTAACTCACTACCAGCTTATATTTACCCGGCATTATTAAGTTTTTTTCGCTATCTAAATCAAATTTAAACCAACGAAAAGTTTCCGGCAAAATAATTGCAGACTCCGAATTGATAATCCCCCTGGCCACTTCTCTATTTTTTTGATCTTTAATTACCACCAAACCTCGGGGTATCAAATGAACGTTACCTGAATTCTGCAGTCTCAACTGAACTTGATTGTCGAGTTTCCACCATAGCTTACTGGTAACCAATTGACTAAACTTCATTCCAAATTTTTCCCCACCCTCTTTGTTGACATAAAATAAAGACCCATAGCTTTGATTAACTGCCACTTTCTCCTCACCACTCACTCCAGACTGTTCCAAGGTAGCCAACACCGCTCCATAATGCCCCCCCGGCGACAATGATTCTCGATTCAAAATTGTCACTTCCACCTCAACTGTTTTTTTTGGATCGATATTTAAATAATCAGCCGACAAATTCACCCAAGAGGCTAGGGAGTATTTTTTATCCAAATTTTCTTTATTAAACCCCAAAAATGCCACCCCACCTGCTTCATCCAATGCCCCAAAATCAACTACTTTTAACTTCAAACTAATCAGGACATTACTATTATTTACAAATTTTACCGCTATTTTTTTTTGCTTCTCACTCTCCCTAATTACAATATTTGAAAAAGGGGGTGATATCCCAATTCCACCATCCAGAGCTTGTGCCGGTAGGGGATACATCATCAAAAACAGCACTACCAAAAAAAACTTCTTCATTTATCTTTCTTTTTACCAAACACTTTTCTAAATATAACACCAATAATTGTCCACAAACCAAACACCAGTGGTATTAGTATTGCCAACACCACCAATATTATTCGGTAGGGGATTACCCAAAAATCTACCTTCGCCTCTATTGGCACATCCCGAGTGCCATCATCATAAATCAGGAGCATGTTGGCGGTATATTTTCCCCACCTAAATTTACTAAATTGACTCAAATCCCACTTCAGTTCAGTTTTCACATTTCCTTTTTTATCCAGCAACATTTTATTACCATCTTTTTTTTCCACATAATTAGGAAAACCATCATTCCAACTAGCCTCAAAAATTCGTGAAGAGTTGGGCAACACATTACCTTTTACATCATTAATCTCTAGCACCCCCACATCTCGATCGTTTCCCCGATCTATAAATATATTACCCCGGGGCACCACGTGGACATTACCCCGATTTTTCAATCTAATAAAAAATTTTGCTGGCAAAAATTCATAAATTTTTTGACTCGATAAAAAATCATTCACCACTATACTTCTCACCGCGTTTTGAACCCTCACTTCCAGTAGTACCAAACAGGCAGTAGCTCCAACTATTTTAGTTGTACCCAAGCCGGTAACCGAGCTATCTTTCCGCGCAAAAGTGACCGCATAGTAATATCCAAAGGCCGCTTCTGCGGGTACATTTATCGTCATAGTTATGGTCTTCCATTCGTTTGGAGCCAATTCAAAATCATTTTCCGAAAAACTTACCCAATCAAAATAATCATCCCCAATCTCCCGATCCAACAATTTTGGCTTTCCCTCTTCCCCAAAGGCCTGGAATTTCATCAAACCCAAAGTCAGTGTTTCTTTTTCCAACCCATTATTCTTTACCTTAAGTTGGGTAGTAATAGCTGTCCCTGGTTCAGCCACCAAATTAACTGGTAGTGGCGAAGTAGTTAAACTCAACCCATTATCTTGCGCCAACACAGCACCAGAAAAAATAAAAAAAGAAATAAATATCCAAAAAATCTGCTTCACATCAAAAACTACCCGCTCCAACCACCGTTAACGTGTCAGTGTAATCAGAGCCAGCAGCTTTTGTAGCAATCATCGATGCTTTTTCAATTAAAGTAATCACATCCCCAGCGGTCTTTCCGGTTCTTTTGGCAAAAGGTTGAAAAGTGGTACTCAAAGTACCCCCGTCAGAAGTGCCGACACCCAAATATTCGGCATCAATTGTCAACGATCCACTACCAGCGCCAGTGGTTGTCAAATCAGCATCCAACACATAACAATCACTATTAACTTGGCAAACGCTTGGAGCAGTATCTACTGTACCAGTCGTTCCAATACTCTCCCCAGTGGTTACCGAACTCAATGCAGTGTTATCACTTTTAACCCAGCCAATCCAACCTTTAGCTGCATTAGTCGCCACCGACACTGTTCGACCATTGGTTACCGCTATTGCAGAAGAGCTCAAGTCGGTAGTAAAAGTATCCGTATTTCCCGATAAAGTAAAAGTAAAAGTTGGTGGTACGTTTGCCGTCACCACAATCTGATCGTCTGTTATATACCTAGACAAGACAGTAGTCGTATCGACTGCAGAATCACCAGCAGTCAAGGTTGTCACTGTATCTAAGGCTGAACCAGCTCCCGGCGTTGTCACTCCAACAGTTAAATTAAAAGAATAAGTCGTCCCTACAGTCAAATCAGTTAACCCGGTCACCAAAATACTTGTTCCTGCTCCTGTCGCCACCAAAGTACCCGGTAAACCCACTGCTCCCGACGGAGTATTAGCAGTCGTTGCCGATTGGCCTGCACCCAAAGTAGCCGAACCAAACACTATCCTAACTTTGGCTTCGGAAGCTGTCGTTACTGGCACAATTACCACTTGAAGTGTCGACAAAGTGGCTGCCTTCATTCTGTCATATCTAATTGAAGCTTTTGTAAATTGTGCCGCAAAAACATCACCACTACCAACAACCAACAACAGACCAAAAGTTAAAACAAATGATATCGATGTCAAAAAATATTTCCTCACATAATAAATATGACGACTAAACATATCAAAGTCAAGCGATTAAAAATTTGCAACCGCAATTACAGTTAATGACTCGGAATAATCTCCTGCAGACGGTACATTTGTATCAGTTTTTGCTTTAACCACAAACGACGCTCTGCCAGAAGTGATTGGGGCACTAGAGACAAATATTTGTCTAATATTAGTATCGGCCATACCCACATACCCATCACTACCGGTATAGCCGGTGTAGCCCACATCAATCGTCAGTGGACCACCGGAAGTTTGACCCACCCCCGCCCCCTGAACCCCAAAACCAGTCGCCAGCACACTCAAATTTCCACTTACTCCAGAAATTAGATAGCCGGCAGTAGTGCTTTGTAGTCCACCGTTTTGTCCGTAAACCATCACACTTCCACCACTATTCGCATTAGTATCCAAACTCACCCACACCCGACTACTACCCATCACCACACTCCCTGGATTTAAATCACCCAGACTAATCACATAAGGTGGATCAGTTTGAATATCTGTAGTTGCCACATCAATATCATAAGCCAAAGTCGGACTAACCGTCGACGAAGCGCTTTCTGGCCCCCAATCAGTCTCAGTAAAGCTTCCCTGCATGGCTTTTATTTTGACACTATATGAAGTTCCCACATCCAAACCAACAATTTCAAAACCACTAGCCCCCCCCAATTGTGAATAGAGTAAATAATCAGCACTGGCCAAGGTCGACCCTACTGTAAAATCACTTTTAACATAATTTGTAGTTGCAAAATTATCCTTACTTATGGCAATTGCATATCTTGTATCCGTCGGATTATCTTGCTGATCAACCACCAGTTTTAATTTATTGTAATAATTAGCTGGGTTAGTAAAAGAAGCCACCATGGGCACATTCGATTGCCTAGCAAACGACAATCCAGCTCCCAAGTCAAAATTAGACCCACTCAACTTATTAACCATTTCCCCAATCTGTCCTACCATTGAATAATTTGTTGATGAAGTGCTATTACCACCGCCGTTGCCCAAACTAAAGCTTTGCAGTTGATAATTAGTACTGACTGGCAACACCAAAAATACCCACAAGTATTTAGTTAATTTCTTTTGCCAACTCATATTTTATTCAATACAAAAAATAAGTATAAATTAACTATTGCCGTCAACCAAATAATTAACACTTTATATACACCAAAATTCACAAAATAAATTCCCCCCAATATCACCAACAACACACAAAGTGGCAAGATAAATCCAAAAGATATCAACTTTTCTATTTTCTCTCGCACAATTTCACTACCACCCTCTTTTTTCTTTAACCAAATTTTCAAATTACCCGCTTTCAAACCAAGATAAGTGTAATCCAGCATCGCCGTTGGATGGTAGCCTGTCTTTGTTGCCATAATTTTATAAAACTTACTTTTTGTCAATTTCAGACCAAAGGTGCCCAAATTATCACTTCGACTCTGATTTAGGATTTTTTTACCCTCTTCGGCAATCAAGTATATTTGCGCTTTGGCTATAGGCAATTTTGAATCAGCCTCCAAAACCTCTCCCCAAACAACACCATCACGCTTTCTTTTAATAAACACACTCCATCCCAATTCACGACTTATTTTTCCCAGTAGTTTAGACCATAGACCAAACCCAATTATAAGCACCACAATGGAATAAATTTTAAAAAATCTTTGTGAACTAGCAATCTCTTTCAACCCATCAATGAAAATTCGCCCCAAATCATCTTTTGATTTATCATAAAAGCTTAAATAGCCAAACAATTTGGTTTTTTCCGCCACCATTTTAACCGTTGGTGGTTTTTCCTCTGAACCTTGACCAATCTCAAAAACAATTGTTTTGCTGGCAAATCCTGGTGCCATAATCTCAGCCTGATACTTACCGTTTGGTAGTGAAATTCTTATCTCACCTAGTGGATCTGTATATAAAGGATTTCTGTACCCAAAGTTCTCCCGATTTATCACTTCAAACAATCTGCTTCTTTGGTTATATCTTGACATGTTAACTTCTGCTCCCTCAATTGGTCGACCTTTTTCATCAAGCACTCGAAACGGTTTTGACACCCTAATCGTACCCAATATTTTCTCAGTCACACTCCCATTAATTCCGGTAACTCTCACCACGATTTCATAAAATCCCTCCACGTTCGGACTGACTAAATGTCCTGAATAATTACCTGGGCTTAGTTCAACCAAGTCAGCCGATGTTTGCCCCGGCTCGGCACCCAACGCCCAGCTAGTCACTCCCAAAACTTGTTTATTTCTCACAAACAGCCTCACCGACCTGACTAGTTCCGGCTTGTTGATTTTAAATTTATAGGCATAGTCTGTAGCTGGTATCACCTGAGCCACCATCAACATACCATCACGTGCATCTGCCACAATATTGTTTTGACTAGTAATCAATAGTGACTCAGCCAAAATTTCTGCCAATTCACTGTTGCTAGCAGTTTTGAAAGTAAACAGATCAGTTGAAACAACGCCACCTTCATCATCAATTTCCAATTTAAAAAAGTAGTTTTTGTCAGGCAATAAACCATCAATTTTTATTTCCTGTGTTTTATTTTTATTCACCGACGTCAATTTATATACCAACTTTTTAATTGAATCACCATAAAACACTTTGATTAGTTTTGGCTCAAAATTAGCTGAAATTTTAATTGTCGCCGAATCATTGGTAATTTCAGCTACCTCAATTAAATTGATCTTCCTTGTCTCTGTTTGGGCTGGAGTTGGTGTTGGAGCTAATGTCACAGCCGGAACACTCGTCAGATCACCTGTCACTGCCACCTGAACAGTAGTTGGGTTACTCGTGGGTGTCACTGTCGAAAAATATTGATAAGTCTCCGTCAAGCTTTGATCCGTTGTCACCACATTGGCACCATTAAGTATTACCTTTACCGGAAAATTAACCATTTGCTGACCCTGGTAACTATCATTTGCTTGAAGTGAAAATCTAATTTCTTTCCCCTGTAAATTAGCTGGGAAATTAGTTATCGTCCACTCAATTCTCCGATTTATCAAATCAACCACTGGTATAGCTCCACCATAAGCAGTTGTTCCACTTCCCACCACATAATCAACTACATTGTAGATACCATCTCCCCACTCAGCCACAATTTTTAGTGGATACACCGGACTCATCAAATAAGAGCCATAAGTAATGGTATATTCAACACTTTTGTTTTGTGACAAAGGTGATGGTCCACTTCTACCTATTTCTAGCTGAAAGTCAGTCGCCATTGCCCCCACCTTACCGGTTAAGACAATACTGTCACTGGCTACCACCGGCACTTTTATTTCCGTACTACTTATTATCCATTTATAGTTGGCTCCATCGCCAGCAACCGGGTTTACCCCAATTCCATCGGTTATATAAAAACCATATTTTACATTTGTAGACAAGTCGTTTGACGGAAAACTAATTGTTTTACCCGATACACTCACCGCCGTAGCAATTCCTGGTAGGGGAGTAACGTCGTTAGGCAAGCCAGTTGTCGTAACCGTCAGATCACTGGCAGTACTGGACACGCTCCAACCATTTCCCACTACCACCGCAAGTCCATTCTCCACCACATTTGTCGTGGCAGTGACAGTCACCAATATCGGTAGGGGACTCTCCCCAGTTTTCATCCGCGACAATCGGACCATCACCTCATCGGCCAACACCCCTCGCGTCGAAGCCAGTAAAAATAAAACCGTCAAAAGTATATTTCTCACCAATATTAGTCTATTTTTTTAAGTCTCCCTTGTCAAAGGGAGATTTAGAGGGATTGGATATAATAGTCTATGCGCACTACCAAACCCAGTAACATTAGCGATTCACTGTCTCTGTTTAAAGACACCCTAATTAAACGAAAAAAATATATTAAAAATGAATTCCAATCCTATGCCCTTGATTTAGCCAAGGAACTTGACGACTGGTCCCACAAAACCATTTATTTACGTCTGGCCAAAAATGTCGACCGCGAACTTTTAGAAAAAGCCAAATATTTTGTCAAAGATCACAATCCTGGTGCCGTCCAATCCAAAGGTGGACTATTCATGTGGAAATTAAAACAACTCCGGGCCGAAAAAAAATTTAAAAATAAGCTATAATCATTGTCATATGACAAAACTTGCCCGATATTTACTTGGATTGATGTTGACCGTCACCATCCTAAACTTCTCTTATCATCGATTTATTAATGCTGCTTCTTCCAAAAGTACCACTCTAAAATACGATGCCAAAAAAACCACCCTTTACACCCCCAAAACTGATACCATTCAAAACATCCTCACCTTAGCCGGTTCCGTCTCCACCAGCCAAATCGCCAATCTTCGCTTTCAGTCTTCAGGCAAACTGGTTTGGGTTGGTGTCAAAGTCGGCGATACTGTTAAGCGTGGCCAGGCCCTCGCCTCACTCGACCGAGAACAACTCAAAAAAAATCTTCAAACCCAATACAACAACTACCGCTCTCAACTCTCTCAATTTAATGACACCCAATCCACCTACAAATCCGCCAAAGACAATCTCTTGGTAACTGAAACTATCCAACGAATTCTCGACCGCACCCAATATTCTCTCGACAATTCTGTCATCAACTACGAAATCACCGATATGGCTATCAAGGATTCGGTTTTGACTTCACCCATCAATGGAGTTGTCACTGCTATCGACCAACCATTAGCCGGCATCAATATCACTCCCGCCACTGCCACCATCACCGTCATCAATCCGGAAAATCTCTATTTCGAGGCTCAAATTGACCAAAGTGAAGTCACCCAAGTAAAAATCGATCAACCAGTCGCTATTACTCTCGACAGTTTTCCCGACCAAAAAATCGATTCCAAAATTAACTACATCTCTTTTACCCCAGTCTCAGGACAAACTTCAACTGTCTACCACCTTCGCTTCGATCTCCCCAAAAATATCGGCCAACAGTTCCGCCTCGGTATGGATGGCGATGTCAGTATTATCTTAAATGAGGCAAAAGACACCCTAACAATTCCCACAGACGCCGTCAATGACGACAATGGCCAAAGGTATGTCTACCTCAAAACCGGCAACGAACTTATCCGCCGTGATATTTCCGTGGGTATCGAAACCGATTCCACCACCCAAGTTACTTCAGGAATTTCTACCAATGACCAAGTTGCCATCATCCAAAAGTAATCCAGTTGTCCTTGAACTCAAAGACATTGTCAAAACCTACACTACTGGCAATGTCACCTTCAATGCCTTAAATAAGGTTTCACTCCAAATATTCCAAGGTGAATTTGTCTCCATCACCGGACCTTCGGGTTCTGGCAAATCCACCCTAATGCACATTATTGGCCTACTCGACAATCCCACATCTGGCCAAGTCTTATTGGACGGTAGGGATATATCCAAATTAAAAGAAACTCAGCTAGCTCAAATTCGCAATGTCACCTTAGGTTTCGTTTTTCAACAATTTAATTTGTTACCCAAAACTTCAGCTTTAGAAAATGCCACCCTACCTCTACTTTATTCTGATGTTCCCAAATCTCAACGCGAAAAAATTGGTATCGACATGCTTACCAAGGTGGGACTACAGGACAAACTCAAAAACACTCCCGCCCAGCTTTCCGGTGGTCAGCAACAGCGAGTAGCCATTGCTCGGGCTTTGGTCAACGACCCCAAAATTATTTTGGCCGACGAACCCACCGGCAATCTCGATTCCAAATCAGGTAAAGATGTTATGGAGCTGTTTCACAAACTCAACGAAGAAGAAGGAAGGACAATAGTCTTGGTCACCCACGATATGGACGTCGCCCGCCAAGCCAAACGAACTATTATTATTAAGGATGGACTTATACAAAAAAATGTTTAATCTCAAACCATCTCTCGACGATCTACTCAAATCCAGTCTTCGCTCTATTTGGAAAAATAAAAGTCGAACTGTACTAACTTCTTTAGGAATTATCATTGGTGTTACATCTGTAATATTACTTACATCAATTGGCACTGGTCTCCAAAGCTATATCACCGACCAATTCGACGCTCTTGGTGCCAACTCCGTCTTTGTCGCACCAGGCAAAATTTTTGACGATAAAGGTGGTTTTAGTGGTGGCGGTGGTGGTGGTCGTTTTGTCTCCACCAGTTTCACTCAGTCAGATATCTCCAGTCTTAAAAGATCGTTACGCGGTCATACAGTAATCCCCATTTCTGCCTCCCAAGTTGAAGTAAAATCAAGTCGCACTACCAAATCTGCTGTCAATGTAATTGGTGCCACATATCAATACGCCGCTGCTTCAAATAACAGTCCATCACCCGGCAATGGACGCTCCTTTACCAGCGAAGAGGATACAAAAAATAGCGAAGTTGCTGTCTTAGGTTTTGGTATAGCTTCTGATTTGTTCCCCACAACTAACGCCGTAGGCAAAAAAATTATTGTCAAAAGCCGTAACCTTCGGGTTGTTGGAGTCCTCGACAAAAAAGGTGGTAGTTTTGGTGGTCCTGACATCGACCAGCAAGTTTTTGTTCCGATTGGAATTGTTCACGACTTTAATGGTAATCAAAACATCAATCAAATTTTTGTCAAAACCGCCACCAAAGACAGTGTCCCTCAGGTCAAAGAAATCATCAAAAAAGTCATGCTCAAAAAATACGACAAGGACGCTTTTACTGTTTTTGATAGTAGTCAGCTCCTTAGTTCAATCAATTCAATTATTGGTATCTTAACTATAGGCTTGACGGGTATTGCCGCCATATCTTTAGTTGTCGGTGGTATCGGAATTATGAACATCATGTTGGTCACCGTTACCGAACGAACCAAGGAAATTGGTTTACGCAAAGCCATTGGCGCCTACCCCCGAGCCATCCTAATTCAATTTCTAATTGAAGCAATTATCCTTTCCAGTCTAGGTGGACTAATTGGTGTCGCTCTTGGTGGCTTGGGAACCTTAGCTATCAGCAATTTTTTTCCGGCTCGAATGACCTTTAGCTCTGTCGCCCTGGCGTTTGGTGTCTCTGCTCTTGTCGGTATTATTTTTGGAGTCGCCCCCGCCCGCAAAGCATCAAAGTTGTCACCCATAGAAGCTCTAAGATATGAATAATTTACGCTACCAAAACAACCTTCTCAACCTTTGCAATTCTTTTCTCATGATCCTCAATTCGATGGCTAAAAATATTTCTCGCCTCATCATTATCGCTTAATTCTTTCAGCACCGGATCAATTAAATTAAACAGTAATGAATACTTTTCATCCATCTTGTCGAATATTTCATTTTTAAAAGTTCTCAGTTCGTCATGCAATTCACTTTTTGTGGCATACAATTCCAAATCTTTCTTGGTTGCAAATTTATTCAAATCTTTCTTGGTTGCAAATTTATTCATATCTTTCTTGGTTGCAAATTTATTCAAATCTTTCATGGTAGAAAAACCCTTCAAGTCATCTTTAGTAGCAAAAACTTTTTTTAGTTTTTTTACATCATCGTCGGTAATCATACTAAAATTGTATTACTCCTGACCAATAAATCAATTCGTTAAAAATGTATCACAAAAATTTCTGCTATTATTAACTTGTGAAAACTGAATTGCGCAAACATCTGCCACCACTGATCGTCATTTTTCTGCTAACTTCTGTTTTTTGGTTTTTTCGCCAAGTCTCCCTTTACAATTACTTCTATCTTTTCCTCGGTCTTGTTGTCGGAGCATTTTTTCTCGATATTGATCATCTAATTTACTGGCTTTATCTCAACCCAAACACCGATGAGAGCCGTCTCGGTCAACTAGCCATCAAAAAATACGATTTCAGATCAATAATCAAACTCCTCGAAAGTACTCACAAAAAACATGTCAGCCTGGTTTTCCATCATTTCTTTTTTCAAGTGGTCTTAGCCGCCATTTCTGTTTTTATCCTAACTAGCTCTGGCAATTCATTTGCCATGGCCTTTATCCTGGCTCTCAATATACATTTGATAGTCGACGAAATCGACGATTATCACACCAACAAACCCCACCTTCAAAACTGGTTATTTGCTCGTGAATCAAAACAGCTACCCCAGGCTTATTTATTCCACTACATTGCTATCTTTTCTATCCTCAGTTTCATATTCTTTTTGATGTTATCTTTCTATCGCTCATGAGCCAGTTAAGTCCTCAAGCTTTCAAATTGGCAAGTGAATTTCTTTCCGACCAACAAAAGGCGCTAATTTTTGACGTCCAACTAATCCTCAATCGCCTCCAAATATCCGACCATATTAGCGACTACTCTTTTATCGTATCGCCTGTTTCCAAGGCTTACGAAGGTTATCTCAAAGACTTCTTTTTAAAAATAAGAATTATCAACAAGATGGACTACAATTCCGACCGTTTCCGCGTCGGCAAAACCCTCAACCCATCACTTCGCTACAAACGCTTTTCAATTTTTCAAAAACTTATCAACATCAACGAAAATGGTGAGGAGTTAGCCGAAAGTCTTTGGAATGCTTGGAAGTACGGGAGAAATGAAATTTTTCACTATTTCCCTGGTAAACTAAAAAATATCGACCGAGCAGATGCCGAAGAGAGAATTGCTATGCTGCTCGATGCCATCATTAAATCAGGTGAATTTCTAGAAAACCATACCTCCAGCGCCGACGGTTTGTTATAATCTACCCATGACTAAAAAAGTCGTCGTTAACCAAGACACTTGCATCGGTTGCAACACCTGCCCTTTGGTAGACCCAGAAACATTTGCCCTCGACACCGACACCTACAAAGCCTTTGTCAAAAAACAACCCACTACAATTACCGATACAGTCGACACAGCGGTAATTTCTTGTCCGGTTGGTGCCATTTCCATTGTTGAAGATTAGCAGTTGTGCTAACATTCTTCATGAAAATGTCCGACTCAAAAATCATATTTTCCTGCCTTTGTTTAGCAATTGCCTCTTTTTATTCCGGTAATCTTTGGGCCAAAAATAAATTTACTCCAAAAGTTATTCCTGTCAAAGCCACAGCTAAATTCGACCTAAAAAAATCCACCAAACCCGAGTTAAAGTTTTTTGTCATGAGTTATTGCCCTTATGGCAACCAAATAGAAGACACGCTCCGTCCAGTTTTTGATTTAATTGGCAACAAAGCAGACTTGGTTCCCCACTATATTTTTGACAAAATCGACAATATTGATACTTTTTGTAAAAACCGATCTGGCGACCCTAGTTTATGTGATAAATATGTTACCACCGGTTATTTCAAAACTATAAGTGAATGCAAATCGACCGTATCTGAAAATCTGACCCAATGTACCGACGAAAAAGCCTACATCAAGGCTAGTAACGGTGTTATGTATTCTTCCCTCCATGGTCGTCAGGAAGCCAACCAAAATGTTCGGGAAATGTGTGCTTGGAAACAGGTAACCGACAAAAAACAATGGTGGGATTTTGTCGGTAACATCAACAAAAATTGCACTGCACAAAATAGCGACAGTTGTTGGGAAGATCAAGCCAAAAAAGCGGGCTTGGATACTTCCAAAATCACCGAGTGCTTTAATAAAGAGGGGATTGATCTAATTGAAAAAGAAATTGCTCTGACTACTCAATATAAAGTCAGCAGTTCTCCCACAGTTTTAATCAATGAAGCGCCGTTCCCTCCTGAAGATGCCTATACCAACGATGGCAAGGGTGCCTTGAAAATTGGCTCCAAAACCGCCACCCAAGATAAATACCGCACCCCCAACGTCATCAAAACCGCTCTTTGCGAATCCATGACCAAGCAACCCAAGGAGTGCAAAACCCTGTTACCCGAGCTCTCCGGCTCCGCCCCCACCGCCGGTGGGTGTGGGATATAATTTACCTACAAAAATGCTTTACATAACAAGTTATTCCGACCCCGATATTGATTGCGTAGCCTGCACACTAGGTTATGTTGAGTTACTTACTAAAATTGGGACAGTTGTCGAGGGGGTATATTTTGGCGAAAAGAATCTAGAAATTGATTTTGTGGAAAAATATACCAACTCATTTTCTTTAAAAAAACACTTGGACAATTATGATGATGCAGACAAATTTATTTTAGTTGACAGTTCAGACCCAACAAGAGTTGATCCGAGGATAAATATTGACAATGTTATTGAATTGTATGATCACAGACAAACAGAACAAGTAAAATTATTTTCTAAGGCGACTGTTCATATTGACTTAGTTGGATCATGTGCAACTCTTATCTGCGAAGAATTTAGAAAAAATGGTTTTGAGCCAAGTAGAGATACGGCAATTTATTTGTACTCGGCAATTGCTTCAAATACAGTAAATTTTAAAAATGCCCTGACGACAAATCGAGACGTGGAAATGGCAGCATGGTTAAAAGATATTGCCAACATTCCAGATTCTTATATTCGAGAAATGTTTTTGGCAAAGTCGATGATTACTCCTAAAAACTTTTATGAAGTTTTGCGCCAGGATATTGCAGTGAGGCCAATTGCAGGAAAAAAAGTTGGAATAGCTCAAGTAGAAATGGTAGATGTAAAAAGGGTAGAAACTGACTTGAAACCAATTTTATTGTCTTCACTTAATCAATTTGTGAAAGATAATAAATTAGATTATATGTTTTTTAATGGGATAGATATTGTTGAAGGATACAATATTTTCTATACAATTGACGAGGTTTCCAACAAATTGTTTTTAGAAGCTCTTGGTATTCCTGGTCTAAAACCAGGTTTCAAAACTGATTCGATACTAATGAGAAAACAAATTTTTAGAAAAGTGGAAGAATACCTTAGTCAGTAGATTCTAAGTTTAGCCCGTGCTCCACATCCCATCCTTCTCCCAATTCCTGACATTGTTTCTAATGTAATATCTAATGGTTTCCAATTGTTTCTTATCTTTAACAATCTCATCATAAAATCCTGGTTGCCAACCGAAAAATTCATTCTGCTTTTTCAATCGTCTCTTGATTGATGCTTTAAACTGCTGAATTGTTGCTGGAATAATTTGTTTTGACTTGTTACCCATCTTTTTGTAAAAGTTCGGGTATTTCCGATGACCACTGATTACGTTTTGACATTTGGTACTTCTAGGTAGAGACGCCAGGCCTGGCGTCTCTACGGAATTAAAACATGTCTCTACGAAATTAAAACCTGTCTCTATGGAATTTATATCTGCAATATGGGGATTAACAACCTCATCACCAATACCTAGGCTCTTAATTGAAAACAACAAATGAACATGATTTGGCATTATTACCCATTCAATTAAATTTAAATATTTTCTCAAATCAAAAGTCTTTAACATTTCTTCCTTAACCACATTACCCTTGTTTGATAAAACCATTTCACCATCTGATATTTTTCCAAAGAAATTATTCTTTCCATAAGTGCAAATGGTAATAAAGTAGATTCCATCATCTGAATAATTCCAACCTAATTTACGAGTCGATTCAATTCGATATCGATCAATAAATCTCACAATTTATTTTAACGCTTTTTTGTCTGGGTAAGTCACTACCTATGTATTCGTTTTAGAGCAGGGGATTGTTGTGTAGAGACGCCAGGTCTGGCGTCTCAAAGTAAAAGATGAAAAAAATAGTTTTTGTCTGGGTGAGTCAACACCCATGTATTATTTTCATTGCCTGGGATTATATTGTAGAGACGGGGCATGTTTACCCGCCGTGGTAGGCCCCGTCTCGAAGAAACGTAATAAAATGATAAAATAGGTGTATGGATTCTCCAAAATTAAAGTTAAACTCTCATCAGCTCCGTCGCAGTCGGGTAGTGGAGTCGGCCAAATTACAAAAAAACATTAAACGTAATCCAATTGTTTTAGTCCTGGACAACGTTTTAGACACCTACAACATCGGTTCATTTTTTCGTCTGGCCGACGCCCTCGGGGCGGAGAAAATTTATCTCTGTGGCCCTGTGGTTACTCCACCAAATCTCAAAATTCACCGCGCCTCTATAGGCACCTGGAAATGGATCGAGTGGCAACATTTTCAAACAACCGAAGATTGTCTCCAAAAATTAAAAAATGATGGTTGTTTTATAGTAGCCTGTGAACAGACCAAAAATAGTGTCAATTATTTAGAAGCAAAATACCAATTTCCCCTGGCCATTGTCGCTGGCAGTGAATCGAATGGAGTAGGGGAGTCGTGCCAAAAATTATGTGACCTCGCAGTCGAAATTCCCATGTACGGCATCAACAAATCGCTCAATGTTTTGGTCGCCTCCAGCATCATTTCATTCGATGCTATCTCCAAGCTAAAATAGAACCGAAACTCAATTAAATTACACCTATCTTTCCACATCTTTTGCCCATTGTAAAGCTATTGGTATTTGGTAGAATGTATTGCTAAATAAAAACTTAAAAAAACTCTTGTCTCCCTTGTTAAAGGGAGACGGTTCGCTTTAGCGAACAGAGGGATTAAAATATGCCTGATAAAACTAATTACACTTCCGATCAAATCGTTGTTCTCGAGGGTCTCGAGCCAGTCCGCAAACGTCCTGCCATGTACATCGGTTCCACCGATACCCGTGGTCTTCATCACTGTCTCACCGAAATAATTGACAATTCAATTGATGAAGCCTTGGCCGGCTTTGCCCGCAATGTTTGGGTGATTATTCACCCCGACAATTCCGCCTCTGTGGCCGATGATGGTCGAGGAATTCCCATCGACCCTATGGCCAAATACGGTAACAAACCAGCCATCGAAGTCATCATGACCACCCTCCACTCTGGTGGTAAGTTTGAAGGTGCCGCCTACAAAGTTTCTGGTGGTCTTCATGGTGTCGGTGCCGCCTGCGTCAATGCTCTAAGCAACCTTTACCAAGTTGAGGTCCGTCGTGACAAAAAAATTCATTTTATCGAGTTTTCCCGAGGTAAAATTAAATCTAAATTAAGTGTTATTGACCAAACCAAGGTTTCCAAGCTCGAAAAGATTCTGCCATCATCAGTCACCGGTACTACTGTCACTTTTTATCCCGACCCCGAAATTTTCAAAGAGACTACTGAGTTTGACAACAAAGTCATTATTAAATCACTCAAAGATCGCGCTTATCTTACCAGTAAAATATACTTCCATTTTTATGATGAACGCTCGAGTACCGAGCATCACTATTATTTTGAAGGTGGCATTCTCTCTTTGCTTCGCGAAACCAACAAGGGCAAAACTGTTATTCATGAACCAATTTATCTCCATCGTCTCGATGATGGTGTCGATGTTGAAGTTGCCATTCAATACAACGATTCTTTCCAAGAAAATACTCCATCATTTGTCAATATCATCAACACTCATGAAGGTGGCACCCATCTCGCCGGTTTCAAAACTGCCCTAACCAAGTCCATCAAAGACTACGCCACCAAAAAAGAAATGATCAAAAACAAGGACGACTCTATTACCGGCGACGATGTCCGCGAAGGTCTCACTGCTGTTATATCTCTTAAGATGGGTTCCAAAGATCTTCAGTTTGAAGGTCAAACCAAGGGTAAATTGGGCAATTCCGAAGTCCAGCCCATTGTTGCCAAAATTGTCCGTGAAGAACTTGATGTCTATTTTGAAGAACACCCTGACGTAGCCAAAGCCATTATAGGCAAAGCTATTTTGACCATCCAAATCCGCAAAGCTGCCAAAGCCGCCAAAGATGCCATCATGCGCAAAGGCGCCTTTGACACTTTAGGTTTACCTGGTAAGCTCGCCGACTGTCAATCCAAAAAACCAGAAGAATGTGAGATCTATATCGTTGAGGGTGACTCGGCCGGTGGTTCGGCCAAACAGGGGAGGGATCGCAAATTTCAAGCCATTCTCCCTCTCTGGGGTAAAGCTCTCAATACCGAAGGTATGCGTCTTGACAAAATTGTTGGCTCCGATAAACTCAAAGATCTAATTATTGCCCTAGGTATGGGCATTGGTGAAACATTCGATGCTTCACGCCTTCGCTACCACCGAATTATTTTAATGGCTGATGCTGACGTTGATGGTGCTCATATTTCCACTTTGCTTCTAACTTTTATTTTCCGTCATTTACCCGGCATTATCGAACAGGGTTATGTTTATTTAGCCATGCCACCACTATTCCGCATTAAGCAGGGCAAGAACCTCAAATATGTCTACACCGAAGACGAGCGCGAAGCTTATCTCAAAACTCTCGACACATCCAAGTCTTACGATATTCAGCGCTACAAGGGTTTAGGAGAAATGAATCCTCAACAATTGTGGGATACCACCATGAATCCCGAAAGTCGTTTACTCAAGCGCATTTCTATTGCTGACGCTCAAAAAGCCGACGAGATCTTCCGTGTCCTGATGTCCGAAGATGTCCCCCCCCGCAAAAAGTTTATTGTCACCCACGCCCATTTAGCCAACTTAGATATTTAATTATTTATCAAAAAAATGTCTGAAAAATTAAGCCAATTAGTTGATCATTTAGCTGAACATCAATCTACAAACGTTCTGAATGCACTCTCACGCGTCTCAGAATTTTATGAAAGCGTAGCTAAAGATGAATTAGTGCCTATGAGAAATTGTATGCAAACAGCCCTACATTTTTCAAGACTCAACAAAACTGCAGAGGAGCTATGCAATACCAATCTTTGTGCATCAACCGCTTACAGGGATACTGCCAGTAACTTTCTTAAAATGGCTTTAATTAATATGGGACCCGACGCACCATTTTATACTGAATTATCTAATGCACTCGAAGAAACTGGGCAGATGGAAAATCTAGATAGTGGTGACTTCGCTATCTTAATTGCACTTAATAATGAACTTATTGATAAATTAACTCAACAATAATTGACCTACCAACTACTCTAATGCCCACAGACACCACCAAAAACACTCAAGTCTCCGACGACAAAATATTTGTCAATAATCAAGGTAAGGTGCTTGACGTCGACATAGTTCCTGAGATGGAAAAATCCTACCTCGACTATGCCATGAGCGTCATCGTTTCCCGCGCATTACCTGATGTCCGTGACGGTCTCAAACCAGTCCATCGCCGGATTATTTACGCCATGAATCAAATGGGGTTAACAGTCACTGGTAAAAACGTTAAATCAGCCGCTGTGGTGGGTGATGTCATGAAGTCATATCATCCTCATGGTGACTCAAGTATCTACATGGCTCTCGTCCGCATGGCCCAGGATTTTTCCATGCGCTACATTTTAGTCAACGGTCAAGGAAATTTTGGTTCAATTGATGGCGACCCTCCAGCCGCCATGAGGTACACCGAAGTCAAGCTTGCCAAAATTACTCCGGAAATGATTGCTGATCTCAACAAAGACACGGTTGATATGATGGACAATTACGACGCCTCAACTTTGGAGCCTACTGTTCTCCCGGTTCGCATTCCCAACCTCTTACTCAATGGTGCTGAGGGTATCGCTGTCGGCATGGCTACCCGCATTCCACCCCACAACCTCAAAGAACTTTGTCTTGCCCTCGACCACATCATCAAACACTCCACTCTCGAAACCGTCACTCTGCCCCCAGTCATCAAACCTCTTCTCAATAAAGTTCTGACCACTCAAGAAAAAGTTTTAGAACCGGTCTTCAAGCTCGAACAGTCATCCTTTAATTTTGAAACCACCGCTACCATCGAAGAATTAGCTAAATTTGTCACTGGTCCTGACTTCCCCACTTCTGGTGAAATCTATGGAAAAACTGGCATTTTAGAAATGTACAACACCGGTCGAGGCAAATTTATTGTCCGTGGTAAAACCAATATTGAAGAGACCAAATCTGGCAAAATCCGCATCATCATCACCGAACTGCCTTATCAAGTCAACAAATCTGAATTTGTCAAAAAAATCGCCGACCTAGTTCGCGACAAAAAAATCATCGGCATTAGTGATCTTCGCGACGAATCCGACCGTCACGGTATTCGGGTGGTTGTTGAAATCAAAAAAATCGGTAAACCAAAATCAATTCTCAACAAACTATTCAAATACACCCAGCTTCAATCTTCTTATTCAGCCAACATGCTAGCTCTGGTTGGTGGTGTGCCTCAAACTCTCAACCTTCGACAAATGCTCTTACTTTTCCTTCGTCACCGGGAAACAGTTATCCGCCGTCGAAGTATTTTTGATCTTAAAACTGCTTACATGCGGGCCCACATTCTTGAGGGTCTCAAGCTAGCTCTCGATGTTATCGATGAAATAATCAAAACGATTCGCGCCTCCAAAACCACCGACGAAGCTCGAGAAAATTTAATGGCCAAGTTCAAGCTCTCCGATCTTCAGGCCAATGCCATTTTAGAAATGCAACTCCGTCGCCTAGCCGCTCTCGAACGTCAAAAAATTGATGATGAGTACACCGAAGTCAATTCAACCATTAAACATCTAACCGATATTATCACTGTCCCTGAGTCGATGACTCAAGTTCTTCAATCAGAAAACGACGAAATAACTGAAAAATATGCCGACCCTCGTCGAACCAAAATTTACGCCCGAGGCCTCGATGAATTTTCCGAAGAGGATTTAATTCCAAATGAGCCGACTCTTGTCACCATTACTCGCACCGGCTACATCAAGCGCGTCCCCAAAGAAACTTATCGCATTCAAAATCGTGGTGGAGTTGGCGTGTCTGGTATGGCCACCAAGGTCGAAGATGAAGTAGAAAATATGATGTCTGTCGACACTCATGATGATTTACTGTTTTTCACCAACAAAGGTCGCGTCTTCAAAACCAAGGTTTGGGATATTGCCGAAAGTAGTCGTCAATCCAAAGGTCAAGCCATAGTTAACTTAATCAACATTATCCAAGGCGAAACTGTTCAAGCAGTCCTACC
>JAGORQ010000011.1 GCA_018062705.1 Candidatus Shapirobacteria bacterium | reverse complement strand
TACTCACGGTCATCAACAGATTTTTTCCTTATCTCTTTCGAAATGGCTGACCAAGCCAACATATCAATTTCTGCTACTTTATCATTTATACCAATATTTTCATGGAATAAACCATCAATATCAAGCTGTTCAATCGGTAGCGGTGATACTAGTCTTCTTTCAACATGGACAATGTCATTTAACATATATTCTATATTTTCCTACCTTTCCCAAAAAATACTAAAATAAATATGCCGGAGTAACTTTTATCTCCCCCAAATCCGTTTGATCCAAAGTCACCATTTCCAACATATAACCAATTTTTTTTGCCAGTTTAACGTATTTGTCTACGCTATCAATCTTGTTGCAAAACTTTACTTCACAGGCCCGCTTTTCTTTAGGAATCAAAAAATCTATTTCTTTATCTCTCTTTCTGTAAAATGTCACCAGCTTACCATCAGCCAAAAGTCTCTCAAGTGTATAAGACTCAGCCAAACTACCTAAATTTCCCGCATCTTTCTCTTGAACAAAACACGAAGACACATAAGCTTTTTTACTCGAACTCTCAACCTTAAACGGGTCGGTACTATTCGATACTGTATAAACCACACCCATTATTTTCAAAACCTCCAAATATTTACTAACCGTCTCTCTTGACACTCCCAGGTCTTTTGACCATGAGTCAATATTTATTATTCCTCCATTGTTTATTGCCACAAAATCAAAAATCCTGCCCAACACATTAGGTTTTTCGATTTCAAAATAGTCAAACGAATCTTGAGTTAATATCCTTTGCTTAAGTGTGTTCAAATATTCCCCCGCCTGATCCTCACTATAATTTACTATTTCAGGTAATCGTCCATATCTTAAAAATCTTCTGAAATTTGCCTGCCTATCACCTGTCCCATCAGCCATAGCCAATTTAATTCCCTCATATTCCATGAAATTTAGTGGTGTCATCACATAATCCAAGTACCTTCCAGCCAGACTGTCCTTAGCTCTTTTTTTATAAAGCAAGCTAAATGACCCAGTTAACACAAATTTTACATTTTCTTGTTTGTCATACCACTCCTTCATCACCTCCTCATAATCCTTTATATACTGTATTTCATCAAAAAAAATGTAGTATTTCTGCTTTTTATCCACAACTGTTTTTAAGTAATAGTCCATTACTTCCTCAAGAACTTCCTGATTATCTTTTGGTAGAAATTCAAAAAACAATATTTGCCATCTATCAATACCTGTAGCTATAAGCTGATCAATCAATTGCTCCATCACTACCGACTTGCCAACTCGCCTCATTCCGGTAATTAAACTCATCGGTTTAATTTCCATATCCCGCCACAACCTGTTAATAATTTTTCTCTTATAGGACTGTTTTGACATTTTTTCTCGTTTCCACTGTCGATTCCTCTCAACTATCCGATCAATCAAATTCATACACTATTGTATAGTGACATAGCATTTATGTCAACAAATTAGTCTGCTTACTTTACAATTTTGTCATTTTTTACTTCTTCCCCACCTTCCCCAAAAATTCAGCATTGTTTTTACTCTTGGCCATTTGTTCAATGATCATCTCTGAGGCACTATTTTTGTCCCCCATCACATCAAACATTCTGCGCATCGATACCACCTTACCCATGGTTATCGAATCAAGTAACAAATCTTCATTTCTGGTTCCGGATTTCAAAATATCCAAAGCTGGGAACACCCGCCTCTCCGCCAATTCTCGGGTCAACCACAATTCCATGTTACCTGTCCCTTTAAACTCTTCAAAAATCAATTCGTCCATTTTCGACCCAGTGTCTACTAGAGCCGTCCCCATAATCGTCAATGAACCACCACCTTCAATTTTTCGCGCCGCTCCAAAAAATTTCTTCGAAGGGTATAGTGCCGCTGGATCAAAACCACCCGACAATGTTCTACCCGAAGTTGGTATCGCCAAATTGTAGGCTCTAGCCAATCTAGTAATCGAATCAAACACAATAAACACATCCTTACCTAGTTCCACCAATCTTTTAGCCCGCTCAATGGCAATTTCTGCAGTTCTCGTCTGCTCTTCTGGTTTTTGATCAAAGTGTGACGCTATCACCTCACCTTTAATAAATCTTTGCAAGTCAGTTACTTCTTCCGGTCTTTCCCCTACCAGCACCGCCATCAAATGAACATCAGGATAGTTTATCGACACCCCGGCAGCAATTTCTTTTAACAAAGTGGTCTTACCGGCCTTTGGTGGCGAGGCAATCATCCCTCTTTGGCCATAACCAATTGGCGCAAACAAATCAATTATTCTCGTCGAAAACACCTTTGGATCACTTTCCAACACCAATTGTTTTAGCGGATAAATTGGTACCAAATCTTTAAAATCTGGTCGATTACCCGCCTGCATCAGGTCAACATCATTAACCTTGTCAATTCGTACCATCCCCCAATATTTTTCGCCATCTCGAGGAGCCTTCGCCGCCCCTACAATCATATCTCCAAATCGGAGACCATATTTTCTAATTTGCATTGATCCAATTACTGCATCCCGATTCGACGGAATATACCTAGGTCTCACAAATCCCTGACCGTCTGGCATTATCTCCAAAATCCCCGAAATTGGCTCAGTTGGAATCTGCTGTATTGGTGGAGCTACCGGTCTAACCGGTTGTTGCTGTCTTGGTTGTTGTTGGGTTACTGGCATTCTCTTAATTTCTACGCGATTCACCACAGGCAAAACTTGTGGCTTATCAACCTTAACTTCTTCTTTTTGTTCTATTCTAGAATCTAGAATCTCGTTTCTAGTTTCTTCCTTAGTTTCACTCACAATATCTGGTATTGTCGACACAAATTTGCCGTCACTACTCTCGGCACTAATCGGCTTTTGCTCCTCAACTATTGGAGCGGTTTTTTTTCTCAACATACGTTTTTACCCTCTCGGGTGGTTAAAAAATGGGAATAAATAAACCAAATAAAATTAAATCAAAAATGTTTTTTTGGGTAAAAATCCATAAAATACAAGGCAGAAATCAGGGGAACAAGATTATTGTAACAACCACCCCCTTCTACTGTCAAGCCTCAATCAACATTCTCACTCTTAATTTTATTCAAAATTTACCCGGAGGACAGCAATTACCTGACTCACCTCTTATCTTACAAGAAGAAGATGTTACTTTCACCACATTATTCATAGAGTCCTTTGCATAATCAGCTCGATCTTCAACACACGTTTGGTCTGTTGGTATATGACACCCATAACCACTGACTGGAGCTGTCATTGTCGTACCTGACATCCTATAGATTCTTCCATTAATTGTAACTTGGGTACCTTTTACAGTCGCCTTTAATGTTAACTTTGCGCTACTGCAAGCAAACAATTTTTCCGAACTATCTGGTGGTGGAAGACAACACTGTTGCGCAATACAATCACCAATCTTAAATCCTGCATAACTTTTTGTCACATAAGTATGACCATCTCCCTTTATCCACTGACGCGTATAATCACTAGGACAGACATCATAAGGTACTGCTTTACTTCCATATTTTTTAGCACACATTTTGGCAGATGTATCTCCTGATTTACATGAAATAGCCTGCGGTGGTATAGCCACATTTTTATTGTGCACCGCAAATCCATTGGCAAAATAAGTATGATCAGTCTCAACAGTCAAGTTGTACACTGGTGTTTTTTCATCAACTCTTTGCAACTCTGAGACCATCTCTTTAACCATTTCTCCATCTTTCAGTAAATATACCTCATCACCAACTTGCAAATCCTTCACCTGAGTAAATTCACCATTCCCTCGATAAAAAGGATGCTCTGCCGTCACCTTCACCTCACTATCTCCAGCTACCAATCGATAATAATAATCTCTCGAAAAATTCATCAGATTTGAGACCACCGAGCTATTTACTTTATTTTGATTATCAAAAGACAGTACTACATCCCCTTCCCTCACCTCTTCAATTCTCTTTGTTCCATTGCTGGTACTAATCAATGTCCCTGGCAAGAAACAAGAGGCGTTTGTCGGAGTAGCCTGAACCACTGATGTTGGAGCCACACCTCCACCTGCACTACCACCACCACCTCCACCAACTACTGGCGGTGGATTATCAACGCATTTGGAACCTGTTGTAATATCACAAACACCATATCCAGTTGCCGAACAATCTCCAGCAGTAGCTACCTTAGTCCAATATGTCCAATTGGTGCTTCCATAAAGTGAATTGGCTGTTGCCAGCGGACATTTCGTCAAGTTCTCTTTTTTACAACAAGCCAACATTGTTGTTGGTACTGGCGTCGGTACTTTAGTCGGTGACGCCGGCACATCAGTTGGATAATAACAAACAGTTGTCCCGTTTGACGGGTAACAAACCGAATTGCCCGCCGCCTTGTTTCTATTATCTTGATTTTTAGATACTAATACCGACGCCACTGGCAAGGCTACTGCCATCACCACCAAACCTATTAATATCCATAATTGAGCCAAACCTTTGTTACCCATCATAGTTTTCATAATTAATTATCCAACTATTCAGCCTCAATTCAAGTAGCTAGTTTTCCAAACTCCAAAATCCACCAATGTCATCCTCCCCGCCAAATATTCTATTTTCCAAAATACAAAATCTAACATGTCCACCACACTGTCACCGTTAAAATTTCCTGGAATATTTCCCGTAGTCTGGCACGCCACTGCCCCAATACCGCAATAAATCGAATTATTACTTAGGCCAAAATTTCCACTTACTGGATCTATAAAATTTGGATCAACCGAATATGAACTATTGGGATTGTCCAATCCAGTCGCTGAATACAAACTTGCCAACGTTGAATAATTACTCCCAGCGTTTACTTTTATCCCTCCAGCCGAGTACCAAATATTCCGACTCGAAGTAGCTGTATCAGAACTAAAATAAGCATTATACCGACCATTATTCATCCCAATATTATTCATAAATTCCGATTTCATATTTGCTGAACCGCTTGTTCTCCAACCATCATTAAATCCATCCCCACCGTTACCATACGACGTATTATTAAAAAATTTATTGCCGTTACCATTTGAAGCAAAACCATCCATTCGGTTTCCATAGGCAATATTGTAAGTCACCATATTGTTTCCACCACTTGTTGCCCCACCCACCTTTATTCCATTTCCATCTCCCGCCACTTGATGATTCGCATTCCAACCATTGCCATAAGAAATATTTTTGCTAACTATATTTCCCGATGTATTCCAAGTGTCAATCCCATCATCACTATTATTAAACACCCAATTGTCATGATAATTATTTCTAGTATTAACTCCGCCATTTGCGTTCCCACCCATACCATCAGAATCCCCTCCGCTTAAGGTATGGTCATGCGCTTTATTAAAACCAATTTCGTTATCAGTGGCACTCCCTCCTTCAGCCGTTACATCAATTCCTCCAAAAGTATTTTGATAAACATCATTTTCAATTATTTTATTAAACGAACTGTTCCAAACTCTAATTCCCGAAGTTCCCGAACCTGTGTTGTTGTGAGCTCTGTTTCCCTGGACAATATTGTTGCCACCACCCTCAACTGTAATTCCACCTCGCCAACTATGACTATTTCCATAAACATCAAAGCCTTTTACCGCCACATAACTTGCCCCAAGTAAAGTGATTCCCTCACCGCCAGTAATTACTGGCCATTCACTGTTGTATCCCGCCAAGGTTAATCGACTACCCACACTTCCCGATTTTGTAATTTTCACAGCCGGATAAACCCCTCCCCGAACCCAGATAGTATCCCCAGCTGTGGCCACCGACACCCCTTTTTGAATTGTTTTCCACGGACTAGTAATTAATCCGGAATTTGTGTCACTCCCATTTGTCGCCACAAAATACTCAGTCGCCCAAACGCTTTGCCCACCCAACAATAAAAATATTAACACCCCAATCCACCACTTCATGATTAATTCTACACTCCCAAATAAGCCTTCTTCCAAATTCCAAAATCAAGCAGTGTCATTCTCCCCGCCAAATACTCTTTTTTCCAGAAGACAAAATCTAACATGTCCACCACACTGTCACCATTAAAATTTCCCACTATCACCGCAGGTGAAGCCGATCCGCCAAACTCAAACGCCCCAATATCCACTCGCAAGCCTTGTGGTCTACTTGCCCCACCATAATCATTTGTCACTACGAGCTGACTACCACCATCTATGGCAGGTGATGTTGTTTTTACTTTAGCTATCGAATCAACAATGGTACTCAAACTATTTAAAAACTGAGGATCCGCCCATATATTACCTAAAATTTGAGATGGTGACGTTCCACTCCAAGCTGTAAAGTCTCGCTCTGTCGCCCCCCACTGAAATTGTCCCGTCGAATCCCCCCCAGCAAAATACCATAAATTATTTTGCACCTTAAAATCAGCTGGGTTTTCCAAAATCATTGCTTTTCCTCGAGTCGAATAAACAATATTGTTGGCAATCACACTTCCTGAATTTACCGCCGAACTTCCAACAATCCGAATTCCATAATCCCAAGAATTTATAAATGTATTATTAACTATTTTTGTAGCCTTTATTCCCGAACAAGAGTTATATTGATAAAAACCAAATCCATATCTAGTGTTGACTATTATATTGTTACTGATTGTATTATCCGATGTATTACATGGACTATTTTCATCAGCAATTGTTACCCCCGATGCTATTTTTTTGTAACCATAACCAGAGCTAATTGGTATTGGAGCAGTTTCCGTCTCATACATAAAATTTTTATCAATAATTATTCCTGTTCCATTATCTACATAAATATTCACACTCCAATTATCTTTAAATTTGTTTCCAATCACCTTGTCACCAGTATGAGCCACAATCCCTTCACCACAATTATCATGCACATAATTCCCTTCCCACAACACTCCGCTTGAATTTTGGGAATTCATTGCCGCATCCCACCAACTGGCACTGGTATTACAAGTAACCCCTGCATCAGAAGCCAACGTCGCGTTCATCCGGATATTAAAAAAAACTTCATTGTTTCGAAATACAGTATTTGTTCCAAACCTGTGCCATATAGCTGTATTTTGCGACAACAAAATTTTGTTGTTGCTAATTATATTATTACTCCCCCTGTTGGCAATTCCCTGTGTTGGTGAATTTTTGACTGTAAATCCACTAAATGTAATGTAGTTGGCATTATCCATAAATTGAACCAAACCATCGTTTTTCACACTCACTCCACTTCCATCTATTATTGGATTTTCATTAGCCACGGCCAATACCACAATCCGGGCAGTATTAGTGCCTGAACCACTGAAACCCACCCCCTCTTTGTAAGTTCCACCATGAACATACACCGTGTCACCTGCCCTAGCTTTATTGATCGCTGTTTGTATTTTTAATAATGGTAAGTTATTTGAGGTTCCTGTGTTACTATCACTCCCGTTTGTTGCCACAAAATACTCAGTCGCCCAAACACTTCTTCCTCCAATTATAAAAAATACTAATAACCAGAACCATATCTTCATGATTAATTCTACACTTTAAACAATCCATATCCTAGTCTACCCACTCAACAAAAAGGCTCCAATGTAGAAAGTAGTGGACCTGCCCCCTCCACTACTCTCAACACAGAAGCCTTACTTTTCGCCTTAAAATCCGCGTTTGACTTTTTGTCACCAACAGTCTATCTTAGAACTTGAAGAAACAACCATATTCGTGTTCCACCTGCTTTGAGAATATCGATATAGTTGTTTCTTTTTTTGTGTTCTTTAGCAAAAATTTACAGCGTAGCGCCTAAATTTTTCCTTAAAGACACAAATCCGCCTTTGGCGGACAATCATCACATCAACACTATCCTGCCTCGAAATTTTGCCATCGCCTTAATCTGTTTACTCGCCCAAGACTCCTTCTTCTTCCTCATCTTTTTTTTAATTCTCTCAATTAACTTCTTCAGCATTAATTAACTATAACTCGTTTTCCCCTGCTGTCTATACCCTATAAAAAATAACTTGTCGATTTATATATATCCCATATTATTATATTTTGACAAATCAGCTTCATTTTCACCTCTTTCCCCCACCCCGCAAGTCGATGTGGATAACTCCTCGTGCTATAATTCCTCATGTCAAAAAATGCAATTTTTGAAATATGGATTGATAAACAGTGTTATCACTACCCTCCAGAGAAACCAACTGAAATTAAAAATATTTCTTCTGATGATAATCGGGATTATGTTTTTGTCTTCGACAAATATACTTCTATAGCTGGTACTGGAAAGCCAGGTAGACGACATGTGCTCGAAGCTAAAACTCGTGAATACACCGGCTGTATTGTCGACGGTCCTACCGTTAGAATCCTTCGACTTGATCAGCAACCAGCATAAATATATGGAATTAAGTATTCAGCGAACTAGACATGATGGCAGACGTTTTGTAAATGCCGGCGGTATTTTAAGATTTACATCTGAAATTGCTGTTATGCCAGACCTAAGGCCAAATATTGCTGGGTTTATTACTGAAAACATAACGTGGATAGATGGCATACCTGAATTTACAATCAGAGCTCCTTCACGCTACTCCTTTGCTCCCATTCGCCATCCCGAACCAATCCAAGGTATGTTTGCTTATGGCTCAACCTTTAGAGTGTATCCAGACACCAAGGTAGTTCTCTCTTCAGACACCGGAGTCCATAAGTTAAGAATTAAGCTGGTAACCGATCTTTAACCATCCAAGCTTCATCTGCGAGAATCTTTTTCGCCTCTACCTCATCATATTTCGCCCAAAACACCAATATCACCCCATCCGGGTCGCGAATCACCAACTCCAATTTTCCCCAATAATAATGTCTTGGTTTTACTGCTATATCAATCTCTACCTTATTACAAACTTCTATAACATTCGATAATTTTTCCACCCCAATCATCAACGATATTTTAGAACTTTTAACTGTTTCAGAAAACACCTCTTTTTTCACCGCTCGATGTCCATCAGCTATTTCTAGTTGCGCTCCACCTACATCAAACACTGCTCCACTATAATCTTCTACCACACTTTTATTTGGTCCATATTCAAACACCTTCTCAAAACCTAGGTCCTTATAAAATTTTTCCGATCTGGCAAAATCTTTAACTTTGATATGTACTCCCAAGCTATTCATAATAAATTTAATATGTAATTAATCACTATATTATCAATTTCATTGACATTTACCAAATATTCTATATACATATATATGTATGAAGATTTTTTACACCTGCGCCTTTTCTGGCAAAACCAAATACCAAAAATACTACGACTTGGTTTTACACACACTTCAATCTCAAAAAATTGACCTCCGTTCTCCTGAGCTAGGACACTTTCCCCCACCAACGGCTTCCGACCACTACCTATCTATTCGTTCCGACATTAATTGGGCCGACGCCGTCATCATCGAAATTTCCCACGAGTGTTTTCAGCTTGGCCATGAAGCCACTCTCGCCATCCAAAACAAAAAACATGTTCTCTGTTTATCAGTTCACGAAGATTTTTCTCGTAAAATTAATAGCCGTTATTTTCATGGTGCCAAATATTCTGAATTAAATATCGACGATATCATTTCTGAGTTCATCAACAGTCTCCGCCATCACCAATTCGATCAACGTTTCAATTTTTTCCTCTCCCAAAAACAGCTCCAAACCCTAGATCTAAATGCCACCAAAACAGGTCTTACCAAATCAGACTACCTCCGTAATTTAATAGATAAAAATTCTCCATGATCAAAGTCATTCTACCCCTAATTTTATTCTTCATTGTCGAGACTTTCTTTTATCATGAACTATTTCTTACCGCACTAATTTCATTAATCGCCACCATCGATTTGCACATAACCAAATATAAATATATAAAGTTGTTTACTTTTGGTTTGATTATCGGCACCTTTATTGAATTGTTTCTCGGTCAATTCTCCCGTCAGCAATATTGGCAAAATACCATTTTGTTTCCGATACCTCTCTGGCTACCGCTAATCTGGGGTTATGGTTTTGTAACCATCCACCGAATCGGTAATATTCTCGATAATTAAATCAAATTTTTCAATTCTCTGATACTCTCCATCTTCACCATCTTCCTTCCCATTCCTACCGCTTCTTTTTCCCGTTTATCCATCCCCCTCACTTTTTTCACCTCACCGAGTAGCGACACTTCCCCCACAAGTACGGGCGCAATGACTTGCGCCCCTCCATTCTTTAGTGCCTTCTCTTTATAACTACTATACATAGCGCCAACAACTGCTATATCACACCCAGTATCATCTAATCGTATACCCCCCGTTACTGATACATACACATCATATTTATATAAAGGCATGCTTAGCACTTTTTGTGCCACCGCTACCAACAGTTTTCCCCGATTACTATCAATTCCCGAAAACACCCTCGTCGGCATTGGCGCAAAACTTTCGGTTACCAAAGCTTGAATTTCCACCATCATCGGTCGGGTTCCTTCCATTACTACTGTGATAGCCGACCCTACCTTTTCTTTACTATCATTAATCAAATTAATTTCATCCGACTTAATTTCCCTTAACCCCTTTTCCTCCATTTTAAATACCCCTACCTCATCCGTCGGGCCAAATCGATTTTTCGACACCCGCAAAATTCGGAGATCTCCGTTCTTCTCTCCCTCAAAATATAAAACTGTATCCACCATATGCTCTAGAAGTTTTGGTCCAGCAATATCCCCCTCCTTAGTCACATGCCCCACAATAAAAATTGCTGTCCCAGTTTTTTTCGCCAATCTTATCAGCTCAAAAGTCGACTCCTTAATTTGGCTAATGCTCCCAATACCACCTGCCCGCCCAACTGCGTCAGCTGTTGGCGTGGTCATCGTCTGAATACTGTCCACCACCACTATTTTGTATACATTTTGTACTCGCTCCAGTGTTTCGCCAATTTCTTCTATCGAATTAGTCTCCAAAACATCGAATCTTTCCGCATTTAATCCCAATCGTCTAACTCGTAAGCCAATTTGTTCGGCCGACTCTTCTCCCGCCACATATAAACCACCATTTTTACCCACTAGTTGTGTTAAAAGCGTACTTTTACCAATCCCTGGTTCTCCAGCAAACAGTACTACCGAGCCACGTACAATTCCTTTACCCAAAACTCTATCAAATTCCGATATGTTCGAGCTAAAGATATTATCAGTCTCTCCATTTTTATTTACCTCGCCGGAGCCCTCCGAGCGCAGGCGGGCCAAATTTTTTACTTCATTCTTCTCTGATTTATTCTTACTTCTTACATCATAAGTCTTACTTCTAGTATTCGTCATTTCTTTAAGCGAATTCCATTCCTTACACGCCGGGCATTGCCCCACCCATTTTCCAAATTCATTCCCGCAATTCTTGCACACAAAAACAGTTTCACTATTTTTTTTCATTTTATCTTTAATACTTTAGATCCTAAATACCAAAAAAGTTTTATGACTAATAGTAGGTATATAAAACATACAACGTTAATTGTCACTCCCAAAAACATCCAATTAAATCCACTCCCGTTATCTATAAATCGCCCAAACCATCCAATTAAAAACATTATCGGAAAATAGACAATGGTAACAGTACTTACGATAAATTTAACTACAAGAATTAAAAAACTAGGTAATTTATCAAAGGAACCATACAGCCTATCAAGATTAAATAATAATTGGCCTAATAACATCCACAAAAAAAATACCAACAAGAAACCTCTAAAATATTTCTTTTTCATAGCTCTATTTTATCTTTTTTCTCCGTCTTCGTATACCGGTCACCAGCCATTCTTACATTCCAGCGCCTCTAGTGAAGTCACAATAAAATTATACCTATCTTACCTATTTATTTTTTCCATGGACTCTTCTACTTCTCACACAATGGGTTATTCTTGACTTAACATCACCATTTGCTATATCCAAAGTCACGTTTTCTTCACTAGAATCACCAACTCTTGCCACTGGACAATCGCATAAAGCTGCCAAACAAAATCCTCTTCTTTCATTCCCTTGATATCTATTACTTCTCTTATTAATCACTCTAACTTCTGTCGCTCCAACAACCGGACAAGTTGCCTTAACTGGCTGATTCAAATTACCAACTAAGTCATCAGTTTCTTTCTGAAAAGGTCCTCCTCGAAGTGCTGATGCAATTTCTCTATATTGATTTAGCCAGTAGTCGTCAAACATAGCAAATTGTATCACATGTGAACCAAAAAACCCCGCTGTTTAGCGGGGTTTTTACTATGCACTTAGCACTTTGCCCTATTTATACATCACCTTACTCTTATCACTCTCTACCAAACCCAGAGAGATTTTTCTCTTTTTAGTATCAATGCTTTCGATGTAGACTTGAACTTTATCGCCATCTTTCAAATTTCCCGCAGTCCCTAGTTTAGAGATATGAATTAGTCCTTCTACTCCATCTTCCAATCGAACCAAAGCACCAAAGGTAGCCACTTTTACCACTACACCTTCAATCTCTTTATCTTTTGGATATTTGTCTTCGATCAATTCCCATGGATCACCACTCATTCTTTTAATTGAGAATTGCAATCTACCATCAGTTTTGTTGATCAACTTTACATTAATCTTATCCTTCGCTTTGTACATTTGAGTTACATCCTCAACCTTGGCCCAAGAAATTTCTGAAATATGAACCAAACCTTCCAACACCAATTTTTCTGTGTTCAAATCCAAATTTATTCGGACAAATACACCAAAGGGCTCAACTCGGACTACTTCTGCTTCAAAAGCATCATCTAATTTAAGTGCCTCCATAGCATTAACCTCTTCGCCCACTTTGTTAGGCTCCGATACTAATCTTTCCGAGAAAACCAAACGATTCTTGGCTTGGTCAACCTCGAGTACTTTTACTTTAATTTTCTTGCCTAGCATTTTATCTGGCTCACCATCATATTTCGAACCTATCTGGCTACCAGGGATAAATCCAAAAAACCCAAACGGTGCGATCACCACGATACCACCACGGTTCAATTCTTTACCAAATACCGTCATTTCTCCACCGGCTTTTTCTTTTTCTTTAAAATAATTCCAACCATAACCCGATGCCGCTCCCCGAATTGACACCAAAATCTGTCCTTTATCATTTTCCGGATGTTTTACTTGTACTTCAATCTCGTCTCCCACTTTTAAATCACTCACATAGTCTTTTACAAATTCAAACTCTTTTCCTGCCACCATTGCATCAGTCTTACCACCGATATCAATAAAAATTGCCTTATTCTTAATTGCGGTAATTTTACCCTTAACTTCCTGACCTTTTTTCAAACCGCCGGTTGTTGCCCCCTCCATTTTCAACAAATCTTCCATGGTCAATATTGCATTTGACTTGGCGATTTTGTTTTTTGATTTTTTAGAAACTTTCTCTTTCTTTGCCATTTTTAATATAAAAAAATCCCGCCTTGTCCGCCGAAGTACACGAAGGCGGATCTGATGGGATTATTCGCGGGATTGGTTACCCTAAATAAACAAATAATCTTAAGACTCAGGTATTATAGCACAAAAAAAATCCCCCTCCGCCAGCTGGCGGATCGGAGGATTAATTATTTAAAATCTATCGAATTGTATTAATTTAAAAATTAATAAATTTAATCATTAGAAATTGATTAAAAATTTTAAATTAAAAATTAAAAATTCCCGAAGGGGTTATTTAGTTTCTCAATTCCGGCCGCGACCTATTTTCAAGTCCCGTTGCCGGGATACTATTGTCGGCGCTGAAACGTTTCACTTCTCTGTTCGGAATGGGAAAAGGTGGTTCCATCTCGCACAAGCGACCGGAATTCAAAAACTAAATCGATATAAAGTTAATAAAAATTTAATAATCAACACCAATTTTTTGGTTATTGTAATTTGGTTATTGGTTATTCTCCGCAAAGGCGGAGCTTGGCTCCTAAATAGAGCTGCCATTTTTCAGATTGAAGATTTCTTTAATCATTCCACCGCTTAGCTTAAACTCTTACGAGCCTTCCACACGCGGCGTATTAACCGGTAGTCTCCCGGCGATTTCTCATCCGACTTGCGTCGGACAACGATTCCTTATCTTAGGGTCAGTTTCCTGCTTGAGATGCTTTCAGCAGTTATCTAATAGAAACGTAGCTACCCAGCGATGCCCCTGACGGGACAACTGGCACACTAGAGGTTTCCTCATCTAGGTCCTCTCGTACTGTAGATGAATTCCTTCAAGAATCGAACGATTACTACGGATAGAGACCGAGCTGTCTCGCGACGCTCTGAACCCAACTAACGCAGCGCTTTAATGGGCGAACAGACCAACCCTTGGCCCCTTCTTCAGGGCCAGGATGCGCCAAGTCGACATCGAGGTGCCGAACCGCATCGTCAATGTGAACTATCGGATGCGACTAGCCTGTTATCCCCAGAGTAGCTTTTATCCAGTAAGCCCGTGCTCATACCAAATGAGTCACGAGGATCACTAAAACCGTCTTTCGACCCTGATTCCAAACTAAATTAATGATTGGAACGTCCCTTGCGGGACTTCGACTAGTATGTCTCACAGTCAAGCCAACTTATGTTTTTGCACTTACAGTCCGATTTCCTGCCGGACCAAGTTGACCTTTGTGTACCCGCGTTACTTTTTTGCAGGTGCCTGCCCCAGGCAAACTAGCAACCATACACGGTCCCCTCCGAAGATTCATTCGGATAGGTAAGATTCAAATATAACAAAGGGAGGTGTTCCATCGTTGCGCAAGCGCTCCCTCCTACTCTCGACAATCATTATATTCTTATCAATGTAAAGATCCAGTAAAGCTTCATGGGGTCTTTTTGTCCTGTAGTAATTAAACGGCATCTTCACCGCTCTTTCAATTTCACTGGATAGATGGTTAAGACAGTTGTACAGTCGTTAAACCTTTCATACGTGTCGTAACTTACACGACAAAGGACTTCGCTACCTTAGAACAGTTAGAGTTACTGCTGACGTTCACCAGGGCTTATACAACAAGCAATAAACTTACGCCTATCACTCGCCATTTTAACCTTCTGGCACCGGTCAGGTTTCAGCCCATATACCTCCCCTTACGGGTTTGCATGGACCTGTGTTTGTGGTAAACAGTCGCCGTACAGTCTTTTGTTGTAGCCCACTTGTTAGGGTGGGCAGGGTATCTTGCATAGCTTACACCCAGTTTGTTTGCCAAGTTCCTTAACCATCTGTCTTCCAATCGTCTTAGTCTTCTCGACTTATCCACCAGTGTCGGTTTTAGTACGATTTCCCAAAATTCTATTCGCGACGCTTTTCTTGGATACATGGGTTCATTTTGATTGTCCTGATTTCTCAAGACTCTTATTCGCGCTTCACTTTATAACGAAAAGGCGGATTTTCCTACCCCTTCTAGCTAGACGCTTAAATCCCGCAATTTCACTGCGGGACCAAAAACCCCACACATCGTCACGCCCCAAATTAAAACGAATTTTAGGAAGTACCGGAATATTAACCGGTTATCCATCCGTTACGCCCCTATTAAACAGGGCCTCGCGTTAGGATCGACTTACCCTCAGACGAACAACGTAGCTGAGGAAACCTTGGATATTTCGACGTGGCAGATTCTCACTGCCATTTCGTTACTCATGTCTGCATTCTCACTTCTAGACGCTCCAGCAACTCCTTACGGGTCACCTTCACCGCCTCTAGAACGCTCTCCTACTGCTCCGTTCTGATAAATCAGAACAAAGCCTACAACTTCGGTGTTATGTTTTAGCCTCCTTACATTTTAGGTGCAGATTGCCGACCTAACCTTGCGGTCGGGTCGAACAGTGAGCTATTACGCTTTCTTTAAAGGATGGCTGCTTCTGAGCCAACCTCCTGTCTGTCTTAGGCAATCCACCGCCTTTCCCACTTAACATAAACTTAGAGACCTTAGATGATAGTCTGGGGTCTTCCCCTCTTGCCCGGCCAGCTTAGCCCGGTCGGACTGACTGCCTAGCTTAACTTGGCGGTATTCGGAGTTTGGTTAAATGCCTGAACTTGCGCTCAAAACATTCATCCAGTAGCTCTACCCCCACCAAGGAACACTAGACGCTATACCTATATATATTTCGGAGAGAGCCAGCTATTCCCACTTTCGATTGGCATATTACCCCTAACCACAGTTCATCGGACAGATTTGCAGCTCTGATCCGTACGGGCCTCCCGTCAGTTTTCACTGACGTTCACCCTGACCATGGTTAGCTCAAGTGGCTTCGGGTCACCCCCAATTACCTAATAGCCTTATTCAGACTCGCTTTCGCTCCGCCTCCACCCCTTTAGGGGCTTAGACTTGGTAATTGAGAATACTCGCAGACTCATTCTTCAATAGGCACGACATCACTCGCGCCCCGCACTCAAGACAATAATTTCAAACTTGAAGTTATCTTTTTTCAAAATGATTCAACACGTCAGCATTGACTGTTTTGAAAAAATGGTAACGAGAGTTTGAAAGTATTAAATCCTCAGTGCGAAGCGCAAGCTCTGTCTGTTTGTTAGCAAATGGTTTCAGAATTATTTCACTCCCTTATTTAGGGTATTTTTCACCTTTCCCTCACGGTACTAGTTCACTATCGGTCCGCTGAAGTATTTAGCCTTGGAGATTGGTCTCCCCAGATTCCCGCGACATTTCACGTGGATCGCGGTACTTAGGTATTCTGCCTATTTTTACTTAAAATTCAAATACGGGACTCTCACCCTCTTTGGTGTCTCATTCCAGAGACTTTTTCTGTTCTTTCAAAATATTATGCAAAACCCTGCAACCCCACAATAAATTGTGGTTTAGGCTCATCCGTTTTCGCTCACCGCTACTAACGGAATCTCATACGATTTCTTTTCCCCCGGGTACTAGGATGTTTCGCTTCCCCGGATTACCCGGCCACACTTACGTGTAGCCTCATTTATCTTTCGATAGATGGTATTTCTACATTCGGATTCGATCGGATCACCGTTTATTGGCAACTCCCCGATCAGTTTCGCCGCCTTTTGCGTCCTTCTTCGGCTTCAGCAGCCAAGGCATCCACCATTTGCTTTATTAAAATCTTTCAACCTGAATTTGGCAACTCAATTTAGTTGCCAAGAAAATTTTTACTACTTTCGATTCGATAGATTGTTAAAGTATGACTCCGACTTTCATCGGAACGAATTAGCTTCTTTCTAAACTTCTTTCATTAAAGATTGAAGATTGTAGATTGAAGATTAATTCTTTGTGGACCTGACGAGACTCGAACTCGTGACCCCTTCATTGCAAATGAAGTGCTCTACCAACTGAGCCACAGGCCCAATGCTTTCCTGTAGAGATCCTATTTATAAGGTACTGCTTTTAGCCAAAAAAAAGCCGAAAGCTTCAATGCTTTCGGCGCATGTGTTCAAAATACAGCTAGAGGCTAGGCAAACCCTCCTCTAAGAAAAGTTTCTGTGTTCCGAACAGATTGCTTGAGCATCAAGTGTTCTTATTCTATCTAAAGCCTATCCTAAAATCAATAGACCAAATTAGCCCAACATTTTATCTTCTTACAACTCTCAAAACAGTACACTCTGGATTAATTTGTCCAACATGACCCAATTCTTCACCCCACTCAAATTTCCAACCACCAAATTTTTCACTATTGGCCTCAAGTTTACTCAAAATAGCTTCTGCATCCGCCTGTGAAAACCCTTTTCCAAATGCCACAAAATTACCAGTTTCTTTTTTTTACAACTCTCATCGCTTCCCACACCACGCTCATTGTTTTATCTAAATCATATATGCCATAACCATTAGCATCACTTCGTCCCCACCATAATGGTCCAAACCCAATGATAAAATCAGCCGATTCATCAGAAAAACCTTTTAAGGCAGTCAAAACATCCCATCTAAAGTCAACGTGTTGTCTATCATCCACTCTCTTATCAACAGCAACATACGCCCCACCTCTTTCGCCAACCAAATCTCTCATCGACTCACCCCTTTCCCCAGCAAAAAGTTCTACTACAACTTTCCCGTTCAAATCTTCAGGCAAGCCAATTCGCAAAGCATCAATCCTCAACCCCGGTTTGTGTAAAACATCAATAGTCAACCTAGTACTAGAAGCCATATCGTCATTCTACCATCCCTTCAAAATCAATTGTCCAAATTATTTTTTAGCAACAGGCGGATTTTTTTGGATAACTATCGCATATTCCCTTCCACCAATTTTCTGTCCTAGCACCATTGTAGTTGCTGTAGACACATCATCTGTGTCAATCAACATTCCTTGAAGTGTATCAAACATAACCGTTTCATTATGAGGAAAAGCCTTCGGATCCAACTCATTTTTCCCAGCAATAGTCATTTTGTCAGTAAGAACATCGACTCCACCTTCCTCAGCAAAAACCCATTGATGCTCAGCAACTATAACTTTATCTTCTATATCATATCTAGTTTCAGTAACATTGCGTCCATCTTGAAACATTGTTTTGACGATATCTGCAAAGTGGCTATTCCAATCTTGAACTTCTTTATCGGCAGTTACAACTTCTTTTAAAGGCTTCCTTAAGTTGGGAGAATTGTCCATCATTGTCATCCCCCATTATACCATCTCAAAAATCACCAACAACCCAGTTTCCTAAATTATTCAAAGTTCTTCAATAGCACTTTTTTCGTTTTAGCACCAATTCTCCACGTCAACTCAATTCCACTCTTAGTTCTAATTCCCGTAACCCTATCTGCTCCACCCAAATTAAATTCCCTGCCACCCAAAACAATATTATTATTTTCATTAACCATCAATTCTTTAAATCCACCTACACCCCTATTTTCTGTTGGACCACCAACCCCATCACTTTCACTAGCAACAAAGCCACTCTTTGGTTTAACTGCTATCAGGTTTGCTAATCCAGGCAAGTACCGCAATTCCACTGAAAAAGGTACCGCCATCGGCAGGTCCTCTAACCGCCCCCTACTCTGATCCGGAATATCTTTAAAATCTTTCATTTCTCTCTCCTCCCCTTCACTACCTCCATTATAATCGGTACCACCGAAACCACCACTATTCCTAGCACCACATAATGGAAATTATGCGCAATCACCGGAATGTTGCCAAAAAAGTACCCTGCCCCAGTAAACAAACTTACCCACAGCACCCCACCCCAAAAATTATATGTAATAAACCTAACATAACTCATCTCTCCCACCCCGGCCACAAACGGTGCAAATGTCCTCACAATCGGCACAAATCTGGCGAGCACAATTGCCTTCCCCCCGTGTTTTTCATAAAAAGCTTGTGCTTTATGCAAATATTCCGGCTTCAATACTTTAGTTAATTTTATTTGAAAATTGAAAATTGAAAATTGAAAATTTGGATCAAACGCTTTCTTTCCAATACTATGTCCAATCCAATAGTTCACTGTATCTCCCACAAACGCCGCCAGCACCATCAATCCCCACAACCACCAAATGTTAAAAACTTTTAGACTCGCCGTCAATGCTCCGGCCGCAAATAACAATGAATCTCCTGGCAAAAAAGGCATGATTACCAATCCCGTCTCACAAAACAATACCAAAAATAATATCCCGTAGCTCCACAAACCAAAACTCTCTATCACCATCGCCAAATTTTTATCCACATGCAAAAACAAATCGATTATATATTTCATTGTACTCATTCCACCATTTTACCAAATGAAAAATGATAAATGGTTCAATAGTTCAATGGTTCAATGGTTAAATTATTTAGAGTTTAAAGTTTTTATCAGTTCTGAACTCTTCCCCTCATAGCCCAGCGCCCAAAAACCCACCCCACCCACTTGCGCCTGTTTTGCCGCCTCAATTTTTATTCGCAGGCTCTCCTCATTTTCAAAATAAGCCTCATGCCACTGATCCACAAAATAATAAGTGGTCACTTTCTTATATTTTTTTCCCACCTTTAGAGTTTCGAGTTTAGATTTTTTTGCCTTCTCCGTCCACGCCGCCCAAGGACTTTGAGCTGTCTCATCCATTTGTACACCAGTAATTCCCACTCCTTCCGAATAAAATACCGTCCTCCCGTACCCTCCATCTCTTGTCAAACTTTTCGCTTCGCCAGTATTTGTCTCCCATTCGTAACCATACAACGGGTACGCCATAATTATTTTCTTTTTATCCAAATTAAATTCTACAATTTTTTGCAAAATTTCTTCAATACTTCTTTCACCCACCCCCGCTTTCATTGGCGCCACTGGTCCAGCAAAGTCTGACCCTGGGCGGTGAAAGTCATAAGCCATCACAATTAATTTATCCACCTTTTCCATCATTTGTTTCAATTTTTCCCCATCACCTTTAATAATTGTGTTAGCAAACGAATCAATACTCACCTCTCCCCACCCAGCATTTTTTACCTGAAGTAGCCATATTCCAAAATCCTCATCCAGCATTCTAGAGGCATTGCTCATATATTCAAAATCAATATTCACCCCATCAAACCCTTCCCCTTCCACCACCAGCCTCACCTCATTATCCAGATTTTTTCTGGCCGACTCACTCGCCAAAAACGTCTCCATCTTCTTATCATCAAACAATTTAATACTCAAAATATTTTTACCGCCAGTTTTCTTAATATTTTCTTTCAACAATCTATAATTCTCGTTATAAATTTTTCTCGACTGTACATCCCACACCAAACTCCCATCCTCGTTCACCTCAATCCCTGAAAATATCAACTGTGTTAATTCGTCTCCGTAAGTTTTAGTTTTCCCAATCATCCATGTCGGTATAAACCCCACCACTTCCGGTCTACTCGGCAACACAATTTTGCCAATACTTTTTCCTAGAGGTGATAAAAATTCTGACGAAAAATTCTTTTCTAAATTAAAGTATTTCCATAATCCAACTGACAACCCAAGGAATACCACCATCCATCCGATCCAATATTTATACTTTAGTAAATTAGTAATTAGTAATTATTAATTAGTAATTAATTTTTCCCCGCTTTCTCCAATCCAAACCTAATTGTCCTCAGTAAATTTTCCACTGTTCCAAATACCACCAGTCCCACCGCCACTCCAAAAGCCACGATTCTCAACCAAGTCAATCTTCTCCCCATAATCTATTCTATCAAATTTCCAATAATTCAAGTTTTATTCTAGTTTCCAGAATCTAGAATCTAGTTTCTTATTCCACAAGTGGGCAATGATAGACTCGAACTATCGACCCCCGTCTTATCAGGACGGTGCTCTAACCAACTGAGCTAATTGCCCTTATTTCCAAATTTTTAATGCTCTAAGTATCTAAGAGCTTCAGCCATAGGCTGATCCGCCTCTGGCGGAAATTGCCCTTAATGCCCAAAAACTAATCCGATTATACCAGATCTTCTTTAGGTTTTAGACTTTAGTCCGCCAACCGGCGGAATAGATTTTTTCCTAATACATTATCTCCTGTTTATCTCTTAATGACCCCATTAGCAGCGACAGGTCAAATGACTCTAGTTTACAATTTCCATTCAAATCCGCCAACAAATTATCTCCCTCAGTCCGCTTCGCCACTTCCCCCTTAACATAGTTAAAATCTCGCCCATCCACCGATCCATCCTGAGTCAAATCTTTACCCACCACGTCGCCCGCCCCCATTGGGTATCCCGAAAAATCATACACCGGCGTTGTTGCACCGTCTGTAGTCACCACTATTTCTCCACCTGCCTTATTATAAATACTAGTTTGATTGTTCATCCCAAATTTCACCTGAATCTGTCGTGGCCCCTTAATAAAAACCGCCAAATTGTTTTTACTAGCCACTCCAGTCAACCTCACCTCTCCCTGATAGGTCGCCAAACTACCCGTCGCCGTCACCTCAGTAAACTTAACTCCCTTAAATTGGTAGCTTTTACCTCCATCCAAAACAGTTACTGTATTTAGCCAATTGCTCGTACATTTTGCCCCCGGCGCTACCCCATCATAAGCTACCTTGAATTTTAAAATTCCATCAGCCTGCCCGCCAAACTGTCCGCCCGCCGTGGTGGGTGAAACTGCTGGCGTGGTTGGCACCAATGTTGGCACTGCTGTTGGTAAAACAGTCGGAATTCCTGTCGCCACCACCCTAACTTCAGTTGGTCTAAGATTATTTGTTGGAGCTATTGGTGTCATTATTGCCACCTCGCCATTTCCACCAGTAATTGTCACCACTGTTTTTTCATTTGTCGTCAAATCAATTTTTGCATGTTCTTTTCCAGTTTCAAACCATGTTTTTTCCAGCACAATCTCTGCCGTTCCTGCCTTTTTTGCCCTAAAAAACACTCTACCCACATTTATCGCTCCCGACCCAGTTTCACCCACCTGCTCCACATCCATCACCTCATTATCTTCCCCCCTATCGTCTTTTTCACGTCTATCTTTTAGTCGGTACCTGCCCCGATCTTCGGTTTTTACCCGGCTCAACATTTTACGGTCGTATTTCAATTTTATTTGCCCTCGATAAAAGCTATTTTTTTCTCCCCCGGTATTGAGCCACACATTTACTCCAAATTCCTCTCCCACCTTGGTATTGATTTGTGATGGCAACAACATCGAATTTGCTCCAGTTCCCGATGCTCTCCCTTGATTATTTTGATTATTCTTTACCAAAACCATCGCCCCAGCCAACGCCCCCATCACCACCACCATTCCCAATATTCTCAAAAATCCCTTCATTCATATAATGATACATTATTCTGTTTTTTTTAGAATTTAGAATTTAGAGTTTAGAGTTTTTTTCAGTACAATTGCCCCTGTCTATCCTTTAGCGTCAACATCATCAGTGCCAAATCCTGCGACTCTAGCTTGCAGTTACCATTCATGTCCGCCAGCATATTATTTCCCTCGGTCCTCTTGGCCACTTCAGTCTTAATATAAGAGAAGTCTCTTCCATCCACTGTTCCGTCCTGGTTAACATCACTTCCCACCACATCTCCCGCATTCAAGGGGTATCCCGAAAAATCATAAACCTTATCGCTCAATATCGAGATCTTCCCTCCCGGCAAGTTATAAAAATCTACTTGATTATCAACTCCATACTTTGTCTGGATTTGTTTAGGTCCCTTTATAAATAGTGCCAAACTTGTCGGATTAACTACCCCAACCACTGCCACCTGACCTTGATATATCGCCCTACCAGTCCCATTACCCACCTCAGTTAACACAATATTTTTATACAATTTGGTCTGCCCTTCATCCAGAACCGTCACCTCAACTGGCCAGTTTCTAGCACACATCGCCCCAGACAACACACCATTAAAACTAATTCTGAATTTAACTGTTCCAAAACTACCAGCAATCGCCATAGTCGGTGTCGCCTGCCCCGGAACTGTCGGTGTGGGCACTCTCGTGGCAGTCGGCACCACATTTGAGCAAACATTCATCAAAAAGTAAGGACTAATCATACTGTTCGAGTGGGGCATGGAACTAGAGATGTCTGTTCCGCAAGTATTCCCTTGGTGAGGATTTGACCTTGTGTCTTTTTCATAAATCTTTCCACTATTTATATATAAACACCTACTGTCGCTTGCCACTTGTGCCACTGTCATACAATTTGCCTGCCCGCCTGACTGTGGAGCTGTCGGTGTGGCTGTCACTGTTGGTATTCTTGTGGCTGTGGCCGTTACAGTTCGCGTAATTGTTGCAGTTGGTGTTCTCGTAGCTGTTGGTATTCTTGTTGTCGTTACAGTTGCGGTTCGAGTAACTGTCGGCGTAGGCGTCCGTGTGGCAGTCGGCACCACATTTGAGCAAACATTCATCAAAAAGTAAGGACTAATCATGCTGTTTGAGTGGGGCATGGAGCTACTTACATCAGTTCCACACTGTTTGCCTTGGTGAGGATTTGATTTAGTCCCTTTCTCGTAAATTTTTCCACTATTTATATACAAACATCTACTGTCACTTGCCACTTGTACCACCGTCATACAATTTGCCTGCCTGCCCGCCATGGTAGGCGAAGCTGTCGGTGTGGCTGTTACCGTCAATGTTCGTGTCGCCGTTGCTCCAGCTGTCGCCATCGAATAGTTACTCGGATTATTTGAGGCCACTGTCCACAAAGCAGTCGCTCCCGAAATCGCCAGTTTTCCATTTTGAATCAACAAAGAACCACTCCCATTGTTTTTTGTCAAAAATACCATAGTCCCCAAATCAACCGCCCCTCCCATCTCTGCCCCCATCGCCACCAGTTTTACAGTTACATTTCCATTTTTGTTATCCATTGTTGCCGGATCATTTAGTAGCGTATACCCATTCAGTGCCGAGAAACTAACAAAGTCCAACTTAGTCGGATCATAAACTACCGCAAACTCCACCCCCGACAACTTATCAGTCGCCGACCCAGTATTCACCCAAGTATGTACTGTGAATTGTTGATTTGTCCCCACTGTTACAGTCGCCGGCAAAATTGATAAACTAGTTGCATTCGCCGTCGCCTTATTCCTTGTCTCTTGATTTTGCTTTACCAACACCACCGCCCCAACTAATGCCGTCACTAAAATTAGTATTCCCAAAAATCTAAACAACCGTCTCATTCTATTAATAATACAACAAGACTCAATTATTTTAGAGTTTGGAGTTTAGATTTTGCCTGCCTGCCGGCAGGCAAGGAATTTTTATTCAGGAACATCTCCACTACCGCCTTGGCTACATTTATTCCTGTAGATTCCTCAAACCCCTTAAATTGACACTGGCGGTTTACTTCCAAAATATACGAATTCCCTTGCTCATCCTTCATAATATCAACCCCACAGTAATCCAAACCGCAAACCTTCGCCACTTTTTCTGCCAACATTCTATCTGCCTCCGATAAATTCCACACATCCACCGCCCCACCCAAACTATAATTACTTCTAAACTCCTTACCTACCGCCATTCTCTTCATTGCTCCAATCGCCTCTCCTCCGAGCACTATCACTCTCAAGTCCCACTTGGTCGGTAAATATTTTTGCCACAAAAACATTCCCACATTTTTTTCATGGATTTTCTTTACAAATTTTATTACTTGTTCACCATTATCAAACTTCTTCACACTTTTTCCTTGATATCCCTTCTCATGTTTTGCAATAGTTGGATATTCCCATCCAAAAAAATTAGTCATTAGTAATTCGTAATTCGTAATTTGATCTTTTGTATAAAAGATCCTAGTTGGTACCACCGGAATTTCCTTTTCAATAAATACCCCATGTTGAGCAATTTTCCCCATTCTTGCCCAGTTTAAATATCCATCATGGTTGGCACAAAGCACCCCTTTGGGTTGTAGCAATCTAATTGCCAAATTTCTCCCCTCCGTATATTTTCCCGATACTGTTCCGGCCACTCTAAACCACATTCCTAGGGTGTTTTCTGCGGTAACTTCTTCTCCTTGAACATACACTTTTGGATTTTGATTGTTCAAATCAAAAGTCATCTCTCGGTATAGTGCCTTGAGCACTGGCACTCCCAGTTTTTTTGCCTCCGTCACCAATCTGTCAACCTCAAATTGGCTTTGTTTGAGAGACATTGTAAACGCAATTATTTTTTTATTCATGTGCATATTTAATTTATAGCCGTTTATACCATTTATTAAACATAAATTCACTGGTTAATTCCAACTTTTTTTTATTATATAACTGTTAGTAATTTTTCGTGTATTTCCGATCCGTTTGAAACTATAAAGTTACAGCTACTATCCAGTCCAATTTCACCCTTTAAATCAGTTATTTTCGCTCCGGATTCCGCCAAAATAACTTTACCCGCCACAAAATCTTCCAAGTCATCATCTACGACGACCATTCCTTCTATTTTTCCCCATGCCAACAAACAAAAATCATATGCTGGTGCCCAATGATCAATCAGTCGCTTAATATCCATCTCTTTAAGCCGTCCTTTTATGTTTTCCGCATATTCTTTGCCAGTGTTGTATCCACTTACAAATCCAACTGTTGCCATCTGAATATTATTTTCTTGGTTAACATTAATCTTTTTATCATTCAAGTACGCTCCTTTACCTTTTTCTGCTCTAAACACTTGATCCAATATTGGATTATAAATCACTCCCAAAATAGGCTGATTACTTTTTAAAAGTCCAATACTAACAGAAAAATCGGGTATTCCCATTACAAAGTTATTTGTCTCATCTAATGGATCAGTCACAAATGTATATTCGGATTCATTTTCCACCCGGCCACTTTCCTCAGAGTAATAGTTTACCGTTGGATACTTTTTTTTCAACAATTCTAAAATTATTTTTTCCGACTCTACATCAGCCCTTGTCTTCAGATCTCCCACCGATGATTTCTGGAAAACTTCCAATGTTTCACCAAAATACTTACGCACCACCTCACCCCCTGCCCTTGCCGCCTCCACAATATCATCAATTTGAAAGTTCATATACTATATATATTATTAATAAAATATTAATAATCGAAGTTAATATTTTGAAATAATTCGAAAATATTTTTTTCGAAGCTTTCAACGCGGTAACGCATTGACTGGCGAGAAAAAAATTATTGAGAATTATCGCATAATTTTACTAAAAATTTAACTATTTCTGATGGCACATCAATTCCGGTTGCTTGCATAAAACCTTTAAATTGTGGCCCTTTATTCACTTCCCATATCACTGGCTTTGTTTGATCATTATCCCTAAACGCCACGTCCACCCCAGCTATCGCTAGCCCACAAACCTTGGCCGCCTTTATCGCCAATTGTTTTATATTTTCCGGCAAGTCAGCCACTTCCACACTTCCTCCGGCGCTATAGTTATTTCTAAATTCACTTTCACTTTGAGAACTTCTCTTCATCACCCCCAAGCATTTATCACCCAGCACTAGTACCCGATAATCCCCATCATTAGGAATAAACTCTTGCAACATATATCTTTTTCCCTCTTCCGTCTCTGACTTTCTCAATTTCCTCACCAACTCCTCGAGCTCCACCAAATTATCCGCCTTGAACACTCTCGTCCCCCTATCCCCTCCGGACCCTTTTATAATTATTGGAAATGTAAAGTAGGGGCTCGACTTGCTCGAGCCCAAATTATTCATCGTCTCATACAAAAACCACAAGCTCCCATACACCGTCTTGGGCACCTCAATTCCTGCTTTATTCAACGCCAACATTTGGTACGCCTTGCACGCCATACTCGGCTTCCCACTCAAAATTATCGGATCCACAATCACCGGCTTCTTAGAAAGTGCCTTACCTCCCTTGTCAAAGGGAGGTGCCTTCGGCGAAGCCGTGGCGGAGGGATTTAATTCATTGGCTATCAAGTCCACCTCCTCCCAATGTTTTCCTGTCGTTCTAAAAAACAACACATCATAGTCATTTATATTTATCCATTCCCCTCCATCACCAAACTTACCCAAATTTCCCCTAATTTTTACACTATTTTCTTCCGTATCAAAACAAACCCTGTTGTAAGAAATTAAGTCTAGTCTTACTCCCAATTTCTTCGCCGCCTTCCGAATCAACACCAAATGTTGACTAATCTTCCCTCCAAAAAACACTGCAATGCTGGTTTGTTTTTGATTTGTCATTTGTTTTTTGGAACTTGTTTGGAATTTGTAAATTTGGAAATTGTTATTTAATGTTTTCTTTTTTTGCCGATATTAAAAACCCCTCCAAATCTTTACGTCCCAGCAAAAATTTAGTTCGGAGTTTTTGCCTATCAGCCACGTTTACCGCCGTTATCACTTTCTTGCCGTTAAGCCAAAAAGTGACTCCGATTACTGGTCTATCTTTATGTTTCCCCAAAGAAGACTTGTAATGTCGATAATACAGTACCCTCGAGTCAGACAATAGTCCCAATTTTTCAGCCAAATTTCTATCCATTGAGCTTCTAAATGCGCCGGTATCAATCTTGGCTCTCACCTCCACCACCCGATGCTTTCCTAATCGTAAAATCGGACTCTTCTGCATCTCCGGTCTAAAACCTTTAGGGATTTTTACCTTAATAATTTCCAACGGTTGGACTGTTTTTATTTTATCCTTTTGCTCCACCTTCTCGAAAAACCCTTCACCAAACAAATATTTAGCCGCCGACACCGCATGGTTAACACTTTTTACTTCAATATCTTCCACCTTTTCCATTCGTGCTTTCAATCCAGCTTTATTACAAATCTGTATCGACAACCCTGGTCTGGCGTTAACTTCCAGCACCACTGGTCCTTTATCTTTATCCAACACTACATCCACCCCCACAAATCCCAATCCAGAAATTGCCTTTTGGCTATTTACTGCCGTTTCCAAAATTTCTCGCCACAACGGGATTCTAATTCCATTCACTTTAATCATTTTTTTCTTACCCCGGTCAAAAATTTTCTTAATCTCATCACCTTTACCTTCAATTCCAAAAGTAGTAATTCCCGTCGCCAAATCCACCCCCAAACCGAAAGCCCCTTGTTGTAAATTTGCCTTACCACCACTTTTTTCCGTCGGAATCCGCAACATTGCCATCACCGGAATTTTATTGTATACAATCACCCTCACATCAGGCGTCCCCGATTTTGTCAGTGCCAAAAACATTGGGTGAATCTTTATCCTTTCTTCCACAATCACCGCATCTGGTGTTCCATGCATACTATACTTTCCGGCCAATATCTCCCGACAATGACCTTTGATCTCTTCCAGTGCAATCATCTTCCCATTCATTAATTGAAAATTTGTAATTTGCAATTTGGAACTTGTTTGGAAATTGGATTTTGGAATTTGAGATTTTTTTCTTACAATCAGTATCCCATCTCCTCCATATCCCGACACCGGCTTGACCACAAAATTTCCCTCCAGTTTCTCCCATTTAAATTTCTCCAATTCTTCAGCAGTTCTAAACCTGGCAATCAATTTCGGTACCCCTACTCCTGCCGTGTAGAGCATTTTTTTTGTCCGATACTTACTATCCGCCACCGCTCTCCCCTCCGCACTATTTTTTCTCAAATACACCCCATTCCGCTCATTTTTCGTCAAAAACTGCTTGTATTGTTTTAGGTTTATTCCAAACATAATTTCAAAAAATTAATTAAAAAAGCTGAAGTCGTAAATTTTTTCGAAGCCTCCAACGTGCATCGCACATTGGCTAGCGAGAAAAAATTTCATGACGAGGATTTTTATTAATTTTTTCTCCTTATCGCTTTTTTAAACCTTTTAATCTCTGTCAATCTAATTCCAGTATATCTCCCTACTACTATATTAATAATCAACACCGCCAATATCACCCACCCTGGGTTCAACAGCACCCACTCCTGCACTTTTGAAATACTCATTGAAATCGAACCCACCATCGCCAAAGCCAAGGTCCCCGCCGTCAATTTCATCGCCTCACTTTTGCTTTTCGATAGTTGAGTTCTGACAAACTCTTCCACCAACAAAATCATAATCAATATCGGAAAAATCGAAATTTTACTGATATCCAAAATTTGAAAATAAGTCGATACCGCCATCAAACCAAAGTCTCCTATCGAGATAAACATCAAATTAATTGATCTCGCCGGCCAAAAATGCAATTTAAATCTTCGCAACACCCAATTACTCAACATCGATACTCCCAAAATTATTGCAAACAAAGTCAAACCACCAAATATCCCCGTAGCCAAAAAAGTTACTGCCACCATTGTCGGTATAAAAATACCGTAGCCGGATAGTCCTACTATATAATGGAGTACCGATACCAAGGTGGCAATCAAAGGTAACAACATCAACAGCACTATTGTGTTGGCTTCCACCCCTCTCTCTACCGCCACCAACTCCACCTGTCTAATCCAATTGGGTTTACTTTTATCCAAAACATTTCTCAACACATCAGTTTGATCAACCACTTCCACTCCATTTTGGAATTTAGAATTTAGAATTTGGGATTTTTCCCCGACCGCCATCACCTTTGCCCCCCAAACCAAGAGTGTTAACCCAACCAACATAAAAGCAAAACTTTTCCTCATTTTAGGCAGAAATTAAAAATTTAACTTTATAAACTTTATAAACTTGACAAACTTTATGAACTGACTTTGTGGCGTATTATAACACTCTTTTTCCCCTGTCAATCGACCAAAAAACCCTGTTTGTTTTTCTGTTTTATTCTTATATCTTAAATCTTACTTCTTAAATCTTTTTTATTGTATAATTCTCCTATGCTCCGTCGTTTTCCTGTTTTATTCTTACTTCTTACATCTTACTTCTTACATCCTGTCTCAGCTCTCGCCGTTCCCATCGATCCACCCAACAACCGCGGTGGTTATTTTTCTCAAACCTACCCTTCTATCACTGGTCTCATCGGTTCCCTTCTCAAAAACTCCCTCACCATCGCCGGAGTTTTACTTCTTTGTCTTTTGATTTTCGGCGGATTTTCCTTTATAATGAGCGCAGGGCAGAACGATCCCAAAAAAACCGCCATGGCTCAAGCCATGATTACCGACGCCGTAATTGGTTTTTTAGTCGTCATTCTTGCTTACTTTATAGTTCAAATAGTTGAGGTTGTCACTGGTGTCAACATTCTCAACCCTACTTTTTAGAAGTTTTATTCTTATATCTTAAATCTTACTTCTTAAATCTATTTAAAAAATGTTCGGCCAAATCGCCTCCCCACTTCCCAAGTACGCCAGCACCCAAGGTTCCGGTCTATTTCTCTTTCTCTCCAATCTTTTTCAAGTTGTTGCGGTCATTGGTGGTATCTACATGATTTTCCAATTTATTATGGCTGGTTACGCCTATATCAGCGCCAGCGGTGACGTCAAAGCCACCCAAGCTGCTTTTGACCGTATCTGGCAAAGTATTCTCGGTATGGTAATTATCGCTTCAGCATTTGTTATCGCTTCCGTCGTTACCCGACTCACCGGTATCGAAATTATTAATCCTGTTTTAAATGGTCCCTAAATTACTCGCCCTAAGCTACACTCTCAAACCTGTCGGGGTAACTCCCACCGCCAACGGCACCGACGCTCTCGAAAAAATCGTTGGTCAAGTGATTGGCGTTCTTACCATTGTCGCCGCCATCTATTTTGCCATCCAAGTAATTTTGGCTGGTTACGCTTTTATCACCTCCGAAGGTGATCCCAAAAAAATGGAACAGGCTCGCGCTCGTCTCACCGAAGGAGTTTTAGGTCTAACCATTACTGTCGTCGCCCTAGGTCTTGGCGCCCTTATCGCCTCCCTCGCCGGCATTCCCAACATTTTTGACCTAAATGCTATGTTTACCAAAATGGGTCTCTAACACTATGAAAAAACTATTTTTTCTTTTTTCGTTCTTATTCTTAAATCTTACTTCTTACATCTTACATCCCTCTCCTGTCCGAGCTGTCATCAGCAACCCCATCATCACCAATGGTACTGCCCAAGTCACCGACCCCCAAGGCTACACCAACAAAGTTATCAGCTCAGTTTTCTCTATCTTTTTTATCGTCGCTGTCGTCTATTTTGTCTGGCATATCGTTTTTGCCGGCTACCACTTTATCTCTTCCGAGGGCGATCCCAAACGCTACGAAATGGCCAAAAATGAAATTACCTGGTCAGTTTTAGGTATCGTCGTTTGTTTTTCCATCTTTGCCGTCCTCAAATTCGTTGGTACTATTCTCGGAATCACCGGACTCGAAAGTTTAACTATCACTTGGCCCACTATTTAATTTTTTATTAATTCCTGCTAAACTTCCTTAATCTTATTTATTAATTATTCAGTTTATGTTCAATAATCTAAAAAACAAACTCCAATACGCTGTCGTTGTTGCTCCAGCTTTAGCCCAAAGCGATATCAATTTAAATCCCACCGGCAACTGGTCCACTCTCGGTAGCCTTACCGCTACCTCGATTATTTCTGGTGCTATCAGCTTAGTTCTTTTGGCTGTTGCCCTAGTCTTCTTCTTCATCCTTATCTACGGAGGTCTCCGTTGGATTATGTCTGAAGGTGATCAAAAAGCCGTCGAAGCTGCCCGTTCCCAAATTACCAATGCTCTCATTGGTTTGGCTATCGTCTTTGCCGCTTTCGCTATCATGAAGCTAATTCAAGCTATCTTTGGAGTCGATCTTTTCTCTCTCCAAATCCCCAAATTCTACTAAATGAATTTTCAAATACCCCCGCTTCCGCGGGGGTATTTTTTTTAGACTGTTTTTGTCCTATTCTTAAATCTTAAATCGTATATCTTAAATCTGTTTTATTGTATAATTCCACTATGCGTCGTATTTTTATTAGTTTTATTCTAGTTTCTAGTTTCTCGTTTCTAGTTTCTACAATTGCTGCTCCCGTCTACGCCCAAGCTCCCGCCGCCTGGGCAGGTCGCTGTGTCGCCCAGGGTGACGTCGCCACCATCCAAGGTTTTGAATGTCTTTTTTACAATGTTCTTCAGATTGTTACCTATGCCGCTGGAGTCGCTTTCCTCTTTATGTTTATCACCGGTGGCTTCCAGTATCTTTATAGTAGTAATGATGCCAAAAAAGTCGCTGGTGCTTCCGCCACTCTCACCATGGCCATTGCCGGTCTAGTTGGTCTTATTGCTTCTTGGTTTATCCTCCGTCTCATCCAAAACTTCACCGGTGCCAATGTCACCAACTTTATCATCCCTGGCTAGTCCAATGAAAAAGTTCTTTTGTTTTATTCTTACTTCATACTTCTTACTTCTTACATCAATACAGCCCTCTCTCGCCTACGATCCTCTCATTGTCCAAAAGCCCGACTTTACTGCCCCACCCACCGACAAAGATATCAACGAATATCCCAATTATTACGCCAACGATATTGATAGTATCGACACCGTCAAGTGTCTCGAGCAAGCCACCATTCAGCAATCTTTTGAACCCAAAGAGGTTGGTGGTAGTGCTGTTACCACCAGTCCCAGTGGCACTACCACTGTCACCCAAACCCGCTCCTTTATTCCCTACGATATCAAAAAAATTGATGGCACATTTACCTTAAACAAATTTTATAGCAATCTTGACGTCGACCTGGCCATTCGTCAACTAGCCAATCACCCTCGGGAAATCAATGATCCTACCGGCATCAAGCGTGCTTTTCTTTCCCTCGATTCAGACAATCCCACTTATGGTGCCTCAAATTCTCCCAAACGCACCCTACCTTATACCGTCCAAAAATGTCTTCGCTCTCAACGATTGGTTTTAGCTACTCGATTTCGTGGACTGGGTGGCGACTCTACCACTCAAGACGAATTGATAGCCTGCAAAAATGATGGCCAGTTTATTTCCGCTTTTGAAGGAAAGTCGGTCGGTAATTGTCAAGAAAAAATATTTCTATCCGATGTAGCTGTCGCTCTCGATCAAAACCATTTTGTTTCCCCCTTACTTGGCACCACCCTCCCCGATGGTAGTCTCGAGCCCGGTTCCTGTGGTATCGGCACCAGCGAATATCCATTTTTTTACAATCCCGATGACAATTGTTTTGCCACCGACCCCACCAACAAAGACAACCCCCCTCCAATTGTTCATCTCAATCTCAATGAGCTCGTCGGTGCACCTAGTGCCCGCACCAGTCTTACCCCACTCGAAGCCTGCAAGCTTTACAAAACCGCCGTCGAACCCGCCGGCGAAATTAGTTCAGCTTCATCCAAAATTCGCTGGGCCCAAGAAAAAATCAACGCCACCAAAGACGACGCTGGTGATGAAGTCAACTCTTCTTATACTCACAAAAAAATTAATTTCCCCGGTGCTGGAGTATTTGTCGGCAAACAAGTTCAACATCTCTACACCATGCCCTACCAGCAACCAGTCACCCCGCTCGATGCTTGTCTCAGCCAACCAAACTTAAATTCTCTCAATAAACCCAACGCGGTTACTTTCAAACAAGTTATCACCGGACTCTTTGATACCGTCCGCGACAAAGCCATCCACATTCTCTACCCCCATGTTCGCTATACCTTTATTATTGATCAACGAATTCCTGAAAACCAAGCCACTGGTGAAACCGCCAACCGCAATCTTATAACTGGTGCCGATCAAGAAAAATATTACCCCACCGATTGGAAACCTTCTTCTACCGTCGGCAATCCAGAAGTAGTTCATCCGGGCAATCCCCTTTCCCGCGCCCTAGTCAAACAAAATCTTTTACCCAAAAGCTGGCAACTATAAACCAAATTCCTTATGTTAAAATTCTTTATGTCCCGACGTTTTTCAGTGTTCTCATTTTTATTCTTACTTCTTACATCTTACTTCTTACTTCTAGTCAGTCCCGTCTCCGCTCAAAACAGCGCCCCTGTCTCCCCCACTACTCCCAATGTCATCAAAGACAAGCAAGACGCCCGCAAGGAAGGTGGCAATCAAGAGGCCTGGCTTAATGAATCCATGGGGAGCAATTTAGTTTCATCTATCAACGCCCTAATTGGCGACATTCCCGACGAAATATTTGAAGGCAAGCTGCCTACTGCCGGCTATATTCCCGGTGGTGCACTTGGTATTACTGCCAATCTCACTTCCGCCCTATATTCCCCTGCTATGGGTGTCTCTGGAATTCAATATATTGCCAGTATTAGAGACTCTTTTCTCGGTATACCAGCCTATGCTCAGGCCACTGGCGTTGGTTTTGCTGGTCTTCAGCCAATTCTGCCTATTTGGCGCGGTTTTCGCAATTTTACCTACTTGCTAGCTTCAGTCATTTTTGTTCTCATCGGCATCATGATCATGCTTCGAGTCAAAATCAGCAATCAAGCTGTCATCAGTATCCAAAGCGCCGTTCCTCAAATCATCACCACTCTCGTTCTCATCACTTTTTCTTATGCTATCGCTGGATTGGTTATCGACCTCATGCAATTTATCCAAAGCTTTGTCATCGCCTTGCTCTTCAATGCCACCGGCACCGGACTTGGCACCACCCTTTTCAAAAATATTTTTGGTGG
>JAGORQ010000029.1 GCA_018062705.1 Candidatus Shapirobacteria bacterium | reverse complement strand
GATCAAGGCAATTTCATTACCTACAAAAGCACCACTCCCGCTAGATACGTTATTGAAATTAATGCTGGTTTATCAGACGAAATCGGCCTCAAACCAGGCGATAAAATAGATCTGTCCACATTGAAAATTTAAACATTAGAAATTGATTGAAAATTAAAAATTTAAAATTAAAAATTGGATTTTCGGTCATTATTCCGAATTTTAATGGTTCAGAATTTCTCAAAACTTTACTGCCATCACTCTTAAACGCAATAAATCTCTGCCCTCAATCCCAATTCGAAATAATTTTGGTAGACAACGCCTCAACTGATGATTCGCTAGAAATTTTTCATCATTACATTCAGCCAATTTTTCCCATACTCAGCACTAAGTACTTAGCTCTGAGCACTAACCAAGGTTTTGCTGGAGCAGTCAAAGTTGGTATAGATAAATCAAATAACGACTACGTTTGTTTACTAAACAACGACTTGGTTCTTGATAAACTCTGGTTCAATAAAATTGCCGATTTTATAAGCAAAAATAAAGATAAGCAAGTTGCTACCATCTGTGGCACTGTTTTAAATAAAGAGGGGACTCACATCGAATCTCAAGGCTTAGAATTTTTTCCCTCCGGCAAAGCCATAAACATCAACAACGGCCGCCCCATTCTTAAATCTTACTTCTTAAATCTTAAATCTTATCCAGTCTGGGGTTCCTCCGCCGCCGCTGTTGTTTATCTTAAAAATGCCTTGCTAAAAGCCGGTTCTTACGATCCGGTTTTTTTTAACTACTTAGAAGATGTTGATGTCAGCTTTCGCCTACACCAAAAACAATTTAAGACCATCTGTCTACCGACAGTCATTTCTTATCATGTCGGTGGTGGCACCAGTTCCCGTTTCAACTACTTTCGTCAATATTATTCTTTCCGAAACTGGTTTTTCTTTATCATCAAAAATTACCAATTTAAAGATATTCTCCAAAATTTTCCTAGTCTATTTATTGAACGACTGCGCAACCTAGCCTACTTATTATTGAACTGTCCTATCTGGCTAACCCCCATCCTCCCAATTAAAGCTCTACTCGAAATACTCTATTATTTTCCAAAACTGTTAAAATCCTATCAATGATCATCGGAATTGATATTTCTTCTGTTGTCTATGGCACCGGCGTTAGCAACTATACTAGCAATCTAGTACGCCACCTTATCAAACTAGATAAAAAAAACAGCTACAAACTTTTATTTTATTCACTCCGACAATCACTTCCTCCAGAAATCAAAGTGTTACTCAATCAACCTAATGTCAAACTTTACCACTACCGTCTACCACCAACATTTTTTGAAATAATCTGGAATCGACTCCATATTTTTCCTTTAGAGTTTTTTATCGGTAAGTGTGATGTTTTTCATACTTGGGACTGGAACGAGCCTCCTAGTCTCTGGGCCAAAAAAGTCACCACTTTTCACGACTTTGTCCCCATCCTTTACCCCGAAAATCAACATCCCCGAACTATTAAGAATTTTAATCAAAAGCTATCCTATGCACTCAAAGAAGATACTTTATTTATTTGCGTGTCTGACAACACCGCCACCGATTTGACTAAGCTGTTTCCCCAAATAGATATCAAAAAAATTGTTATTATTGCCGAAGCCGCCGACGACAAGTACAAACTATTTCAAAAACTTAAACCTTCAGACCAAAAAAACAAAATAGAATTACTAAAAAAACAGTACGGACTCAAACAGTACATCCTCACCCAAGGCACCCGCGAGCCGCGTAAAAATTTATCTCGGTTAATTGAAGCCTTTATTAAGTTCAAAAAAACTCATATTAAAAGTAAGTTAGAGTTGGCTATAAGTGGTGGCTATGGTTGGGGTCAAGACATTTCCGCACCACATCCAGACATTAAAATTCTCGGATATGTTCCGGAAAAAGATATCGTCACCCTTCACGCTGGAGCACTCTGTCTTGCTTATCCATCTCTGTACGAAGGTTTTGGATTACCCATAGTAAAATCTTTCACTGTCGGAGTCCCAGTATTAACCAGCAACATCTCTTCAATTCCCGAAGTTGCCGGCAAAGCTGCCTTGCTCGTCGATCCCTATTCAGTCGGTAGCATTTACACTGCTCTTAAAAAAATAATTCTCTCTCGTTCAACCCGCTCCACCTTAATTAATCGCGGACTCATCCAAGCTCGCAAATTCTCTTGGGACAAAACCGCCCAACTAACTCTAAACGCCTATCAAAAATTAATTAACAATTAATTATATTTTTTATTGTTAGAATTTAGAGTTTAGAGTTTTTTAATTTTATGATTATCGGTATTGATGGCTTCGAAGCCAACCAAAAAATTAGAGTCGGTAGTGGTCAGTACGCTTTTAATCTGTTAACTTCTCTTCAAAAAATTGACCACTCCAACATCTACCACATTTATCTCAAGGATCAGCCGTTAACTGACATGCCACCAGAATCAACTAATTGGCACTACCACGTATTTGGACCAAAAAAAATGTGGACTCGTTTTGCCCTACCTTTACGACTTTTATTAAATCCCGATAAAATAAAACTTTTCTACACACCAACCCATTACGGGCCATCTTTTTCTTTTATACCCTATATTCCGACTATTCACGACATTGGCTATCTCCAAACCCCGGAACAATTTACCAAAAAAGACTATTACCAACTCAAACTTTGGACTTCACAATCAATTCGCCAAGCTTCCCAAATAATCGCAGTTTCTAATTTTACCAAAAATGAATTAATCAAAACATTTGCATCTCCACAAAGAATCAGTATCATTGAAAATGGTGTTGGTGATGCTCCATCAATCAATAAAACAACTCAAGAAACCATTTTAAAAAAGTTCAACCTAGCCTCACCTTATTTCTTGTCCCTGGGCACCCTCAAACCCAACAAAAATTATCCTTTTATAATCGAGGGTTTTGCCAAGTTCCTCAGCTTAAGCCCCAAGTATCAGCTAGTTATTGCTGGTAAAAAAGGCTGGTTATTTGACGATATATTTAAAACCGTTCAACAGTTAGGGATTGAAAAACAGGTAATTTTTACCGACTACATTACTGAGACCGAAAAATGGGCTTTGCTATCCAATGCCTTTGTCACTGTCATCCCCAGCCTTTATGAAGGATTCGGTATTCCCGCTCTCGAGAGTCAAAAGGTAGGTGTACCGGTTATCGCCAGCCAAATTCCCTCCTACCAAGAAGTGCTTGGTAACAGTGCCTTGCTCGTCGACCCTACCAACACCCAGTCTTTAACCGAATCGCTAGTTAAAATTTGTCACAAAGATACCCGACAAAAAATCATTGACGCCGGTTTTGCTAACGTCAAAAGATATTCCTGGGATAAAAGTGCCCAAAAGCTAATTGAGGTTTTTTCACAGTTCTCTGCCGTATAATAAGTTATATGAACGAACATGTTGGGCAACCTCTTTCGATAAGCAACTTGATTCCAAAAGCTACTAACCGAATTAAAACTATCCTACTCGAATTTTGGCTTTTCTTTCTCAAGCTTGTTGGTCATATCCCCTCACACACCGTTCGCAAGCTATTTTATATATTTTCCGGTATGAAACTGCCTTGGAATTCTACAGTTTATATGGGGGTCAGTTTTTTTAAACCATCAGGCATTACCATCGGTAACGACTCAGCCATCGGCAACAGGTGTTTTCTCGATGGTCGCGCTCCGCTAACTATTGGCAACCACTCCAGCTTGGCATCAGAGGTCATGATTTACAATGATGAACATAACATTAATTCTAATAAATATGAAAATTCCTTTGGTTCAGTCACGATCGGCGATTATGTCTTTGTTGGTCCCCGAAGTATCATCTTGCCCAACGTAAAAATTGGTAACGGGGCAGTGGTTGCTGCTGGCGCAGTAGTTACCAAAAACATCCCCGACTTTGAAGTTTGGGGGGGTATTCCAGCCAAAAAAATTAATGATCGTCAACTCAAAAACCCCGACTACATTTTAGGTAGACCAATGTTGTTTCAATAATCATGATCAAAAAAGTACTCTTGTGTTTATTTATTTTATTCAACCTATTATTTGGTTATTACCTCTGGCTTCCAGTTCCTGTCCCCCCAGATCTACCAAATTCCGCCAAATCAAATTTACCTGGTGACACAGTTCAACTAAAAAACGTCTCTGCCTATTACACCAATTTGTCTCGGGCTGAAGTTGTAAATTTTTACAAAGCCAATTACGGTGGATATCTCCGTATAATTCTTAATCATCCGCCCGAACGGTCAAAAGAAGTCATTCGTGACACTACTCAAAGCTACTATCTTCAAGAATTTATATTGCCTTTTAAAGAGTCGTTATTTATCAACGGCTACGAATGGGCCAGTGATGTCTTTACCAAACCGGAAAAACGCCAACAAAACAAATTGATCTTTGAAGAAAAAGAATATAAAGCAAAGATAACACTCAAAACATTTCCTGTCACTCTACTCAACCGCTATCTAACATTTTTTAGTACCGAGCTCGGGATAATCTTCATAATTTTTATCTACCGTCAACTTTACAAAAAACATGGCTAAACCAATTGTTTCCATTATTATCTTAAGCTACAACACCGCCGATATTACTATTAATTGTCTTGAATCAATTTATCAAGACAAAGGTTTAAAGGAGACTCCTTTTGAAGTGATCATCATCGACAACGCCTCCACCGACAACTCAGTAGAGAAAATTAAAAAATTCCAAAATTCATTAAAAAATGACAACCTAACACTTATTGTCAATAAACTTAACTTGGGTTTTACTGGAGGGAACAATCAAGCTTTTAAATTGTCCGAAGGCAACTATATTCTTTTTCTAAATTCGGATACTATTATTCTCCATTCAGCCATTAGCCAAACACTTGATTGGCTCTGTTCCCATCCTGAAGCTGGGATATGCACTGCTCAACTATTAAACCCTGATAAAACCATTCAAATGTCTGGTGGTTTTTTTCCTAACTTGTTTAACACACTAACCTGGTCCCTTGGTCTAGACGATCTACCCTTTGTTAATCGACTGATTCCCCCAATCCACCCCCACACACCTAACTTTTATACTCACGACACTTTCTTTCTTCACGACCATCGCCAAGATTGGGTTACCGGTGCTTTTATGATGGTTCGTCGCGAGTTAATTGAAAAAACGAACGGGTTTGACGAAAACTACTTTATGTATGGTGAAGAACTAGAATTAACTTATCGCATCAAAAAACTATTCCCTAACTTACAGACTTGGTATCTGGTTGGCCCCCAAATAATCCACATTGGCCGAGCTTCTTCACCACACCAAAAATTTTCCTTCGAAAAAGAAAACCAGGGGATGTTGGCTTTTTTTAAAAAAAATCATTCTTCTTTACTTCCAATCGTTAAAATACTGATAAAAATAAACCAAATTCTCCGCTCCACCATTTACTTGTTTTTTCGCAAAGATGTTTAAGAAATTTAGCTTACTTCGACCAATACTGGCTATCCTAGTTTTTTTTATACCTCTCTATCCCAAGTTCCCCTTATTTAATGTCACCAACACTTACGTAGCTGTTCGTCTCGACGATATTGTAATCGCCATCAGTCTATTGTTTTTGCTGGTGAATCAAGTAATTAAAGGTTTTCCAGTTTTTAAACAAAAAATAACCTGGATATTTATTGCCTACTTTACTGCAATTACACTAAGTACTATCTACGCTGTACTAGTATCCCAAACAGATCCAACTAATATATTACTACTCCATCTTTTTCGTCGTTTTGAATATATTTCTTTATTCTTTTTGACTGTTAGTGCCATCGACTATCCCACCGATTTTCGCTTTTTTTATATTTTCTTGTTCATTACTACTATCGGAGTATCAATTTATGGATACGGTCAAAAGTACCTTCATTTCCCAATAATTTCTACTATGAACTCGGAGTTTTCCAAAGGACAACTACTTCAAATGGATATCTGGAGTCGAGTCAGTTCAACCTTCGCTGGCCACTATGATTTGGCCGCTTACCTGAGTGTAGTACTAATTATAATCGGAGTAGTGACCATTCTTCAAAAAAATATTTTTGTCAAAATTGTGTCACTAACTTTTTGGTTAGGATTCTATAATTTATTAAATTTAACCGCTTCTAGAGTGTCAGTTTTTGCCTATCTTGGGGGCATGGTTATCGCTCTAATTTTGGTCAGAAAATATTTCTGGGTAATCCCGGTAATTATATTGTTTGGCTTCAGTATTCTAAATTCACCAGAATTAAACCAACGACTACTGGCCACCATACCGGCACTTAAAACTCAAATATCCAGACTATTTCCTACCCCAATTCCAGTTGTCATACCCACAACAGCTCCTATAGTCGCCGTTATCCCCACAACCGGTGTCTATCAACCCAACTATCCTACTCCCACCACTGCCCCAATTATTATTCGTCACCCTCCCACCGAAGAGGTAATTCCTATTGATGCAGATATTGGGGTTGCTCGTTCTGGTGAAATCCGCTTCAACGTCGAATGGCCCAGAGCCATTAATGCCTACTCCAAAAACCCACTTACCGGTACCGGACTTGGCTCGCTAACCCTAGCCACCGACAATGATTATCTCAGAAGTTTAGGTGAAAGCGGACTACTCGGTCTAATCACTTTTCTAATGATACCAATTTACTTTTTAATCAAAACATTTCCAATTATATTCAAGAAAAAACTTAACTCTACTGACCATCTCTTGTTAATTTTCTTAGGCTGTCTGTTTACCGTTTTTGCCAACGCCACTCTAATTGATGTCTTCGAAGCATCCAAAACCGCCTATCTTTTCTGGATAATGATGGGGTTCTATTACGTTACATTGCAAGCTAAAGAATTAGAAATTAAAAAATAAATGGAACAAAATAAAAGAATTATACTGGTTACTGGTTCCACCTCCGGCATTGGTAAACAAACCGCCAAACAACTTTTGGATGATGACTGCATTGTAATATTCAACTCATACGAGGATAAAAACGAAGAACAAATCAAACAAGAATTTGGTGAAAACGCCTTTTACATGAGAGCAGATATTTCAAAAAAAGAAGACATCGAAAAACTAAAAAATAATATAGAAGAAAAGTTTGGCCACCTTGATAATCTGGTCGCCAACGCTGGCATAATGCCTACGCCATGTGGTATAGACACAATCACCGAGGAAAATATCCAAAAGACAATAAATTTAAATTTAATTGGGACATTTTGGACACTAAAAATACTCGGAAAATATTTACAAGAAACATCAACAAATGGTTCAATAGTAACTATGACATCAGTTGATGGATTAATTGGCGAACCCTACGGTGTTATCTACTCAGCTACCAAAGCAGGAATTATCTCGCTAATGAAGTCGTTTGCACGACATTTTTCAAATCCACTGGTTAGGGTTAACGCCATTGCGCCAGGATTAATTGATACCCCACTGTCTGACAGTACTGGTGAAGACCCTCTCAACACCACTGATGTTTCAATAATTAAAAGAATCGGCAAACCAGAAGAAATCGCTAACACAGTTTGTTTTCTGCTTTCCCAAAAAGCTTCCTATATTACTGGACAAGTTATCGCTGTCGACGGTGGATTTACGTTGAAATGAAACTCTTTCAAAAAATATTAATAATAATAGCTCTTCTTTTTGGTCTTTTTGTTCGGCTATACAAAATCAACGGTCCAGTCGCCGATTGGCATTCGTTTAGACAAGCCGATACTGCCTCGGTCACCCGCAACTTTTTGGAGCGGGGGATTGATCTACTTCATCCTACCTACCACGATCTATCAAATGTTCAATCAGGTGTCGACAATCCTCTAGGCTACCGCATGGTCGAGTTCCCCATATACAACGCCCTAACTGTTGTAATTTACCGACCTCTTCACCAGTTTTTACCCCAACTTACCCTCGAGGAGGCTTCACGAATAATTAACATTAGTTTTTCAATTGGCTCAGCCTTATTAATTTATTTAATTTGCTTCCGGTTGACTTCCGAATTCTGGCCAAGTTTTTTGGCTTTAAGCGTTTTTTTGTTTTTACCGTTTAATATTTACTATTCTCGAGTAATCCTTCCCGAGCCTTCAGCCATTTTTTTTATGCTCCTGACTCTATATCTGTTTCCAATTTTTCCAATCATATCTGCCATTCCTTTTGCTCTCTCCATCCTAATCAAGCCCTACACTGCCATCATCATCTTCCCCCTTCTTGTATTTTTTTCCATTCGTAAATCTTACTTCTTAAATCTTAAATCTATCTTTCGTCTCTTTATCTTTTCTCTTTTATCTTTGCTCCCATTCTATCTCTGGCGTAATTGGATTACTCAGTTTCCCGAAGGAATTCCCAAAAGCGATTGGCTTTTCTTTTTTGACCCAAATTTTCGTAAAACTGTTTGGTGGCACGGCTACAACATCAGCTGGATTTACCCTTTAGTTACCTTCAAACCCTACTGGTGGCGCTGGTTATTTTATGAACGGTTAACTCAACTAATTCTTGGTGCATTTGGAATAATTCCCTTTTTGCTCGGTTTTGCCTATCGCAAAAAAAATTCACAACCATTTACTATTCTATCTTTTGTTGGAATTTTTATCTATTTTGCCGTAGTTGCTGGGGGTAATGTCCGACACGACTACTACCAATCTCTAACTACCCCTTTTATATCGATTATTCTCGGTTTTGGTCTTTACTATCTCACCAATTTTGTTTTTAAATCAAAAATAGTTGTTAGTCTAATTGCTTTGACTATTTTTTGTTCTGCTTTTGCAGTCTCCTTGGAA
>JAGORQ010000010.1 GCA_018062705.1 Candidatus Shapirobacteria bacterium | reverse complement strand
GAATTGGCTGATGTGGATGGTTGGCTGATGGTTAAGCCGACAGCTGACAGTTGTGTCGTAAAACTTCTGGGTACAGGTAGTGGAACTTATCATTTGGTATGGGGTGCTGTGGATGATCAAGATAATTGGCACTATGTGGAGGATGAAGTGAAAACAGGTCAACTAGTATCGATGAACATTTCTTCAATCAACGGAGAAATAATTACAGGTAATGGTTTTAATCTGTGGAAATTAATTAGACGGGAAGTGGTTAGTTTTAGTGACGCAAAATTGATGACCTTAGCTCAAAAGGAAAAGGTTAGTGGCACGATAGATAGATTGTTTGAGGTAAGAGTGAAGACAAAAGAGACGGTAAAAACTAAAAGGATTATGGACTATTTAGTTTTGCTTCAGGCGGACAATTTTAACCGAGCCAAAAGGATTGAGGTGGAATTGTGGCTGAAGATGTTAGAATGGCAAAAAGCGGTGTATGAACTTAGGAGAAGTGATAATTATTGGGCTTTGAATAATTTGGATGTAGAAGATTTTCTAAATAGAGTTGAGAGCAACTTAAAGAACGGCAATTATAAAATGGCGATGAGTTATGAATACTTTGCCAGTAGACTTTTGAGTGGTCGCTAGTGGATTCGAACCACTGGCCCCTTCAATGTGAATGAAGTGCGCTACCGCTGCGCTAAGCGACCGGTGACAAATTATAACATTTAGGATACACTGGTACCTATGAAGTTAAATCTTAAATCGGAGTCAGGTTTTTCGATTGGTAATTTTATTCTCGAATTTGTGCAATCAATTGTATTGGCGTTGTCGGTGTTTGTTTTGCTCTATTTATTTGTAGCTCAACCAAATCAAGTTAAAGGTAATTCAATGTTGCCCAATTTTGTGGATGGGGAGTATTTGTTGACTGACAAATTGTCGTATCAAATGGGAACACCCCAACATGGTGATGTGGTAGTGTTTAAGGCTCCACCGAGTGAACCTTGCGCTGAGGATCAATGTGAATATATTAAACGGATTATTGGGGTGCCAGGTGATAGGGTGATGGTCAAAGAAGGTAGGGTTTATGTAAACGGAGAATTACTGAATCAAACGTGGTTGCCGGCAGATTATATCTCTGATGCAGGAAGTTTTTGTCAGGAGGGAGTTGAGAAGATTGTGCCAGAGGGAATGTATTTGCCTTTTGGTGACAACCGAAGCCATTCGCGAGATGGTAGGGAGTTTGGTCCAATCAATAAAGATTTAATCATCGGTAAAGCATTTTTAAAATATTGGCCGACGACTTCAATTGGTTTGGTGCCAAAGATTAGGTTTTAATCCCCCTTGGGAATATCCTTGCCACAGATTGTTTTATAAAGTCTTTGGAGATTGTCAAAACGACCTTCAACCGGACCTTTAAATTGAAAAGTAACTCGAGTAACCACGTTGGTTTGATTTATTTTAACCTTGGTTAGTTTTTCGTCAAAAACTGTAGCAAAATCAGTGCTAATTACGTCGAGTTTTGACTTGAGAAACAAAGAGATGTTTTCTTTGGTGATGGGCACATCGCCAGATTCGATTCTTTTCTTCATCCGCCGGGCGATTTCTTCAGCCCGACGAACAGAGGCTTTTTCTTTGAGTACCACTTTGTAAGCCTCTATCATTAACCTAGTGTCGGTAATGCTACTGAGAGCTCGTGCATGGCCTTCGGTTATTAGTCCGGAGAGCAAGCCATCTTTGAGGGCATCTGGTAAGGTCAAAAGTTTTAGACAGTTGATGACAAAAGGAACACTTTTGCTAACCTTTTGAGCAATTTGATTATGATCAAAGTTGAATTCTTCTTTGAGACGCAAAAATGCCTTGGCTCTTTCAATTGGATTAAGATCTTTGCGTTGAACGTTTTCGACAATAGCCATCTCCAGCATTTGCTGAGGATTGGTCTTTTTGATAATTGCTGGTACGTAGGGAAGTTTGAGTATTCTAGCAGCCCGCCATCGTCGTTCGCCGGCAATTATTTGATAACCAGCAGGTGTTTGAGCAACTATTAAAGGTTCAAGAATGCCGTGCTCACGAATTGATTCGATTAGTTCGGAAACAGAGTCAGGACTGATGACTCCTCGAGGTTGGAGCGGGTTTGGTTCGAGCTGGTTGGTGGGAATTTGAGTGACATCTTTCATGTAATCAGATTACCATGAAAACTGCCTGTGAAAAAGGGAGTATTCTTAAGCCTTCATGACAGCAACGACTTTGCGACCGAGTTTTGTGAAAAACTTTACAATTCCTGGACGGATAGCGTAAACAGTGAAATCTTTACCAAACTTGGTGCCTTCGCCAGCTTTATATTTGGAACCAACTTGACGGACGATAATTTGACCGACAGCTACTTTTTGGTCACCAAATAATTTAACACCCCGTCTTTGCCCGGGACGATTAGATTTTTGATTAGTTTTCCCTTGTGACTTTGTATGTGCCATAATTAATTTTCAATTTTCAATTTTCAATTTTCAATCAATTTTTAAATGATTGAATTTTAAATTAAAAACTATTTTTTTATATAAAAATTAAAGTGTAATCTTGGTGATTTTAATGTCTGTCAGCTGGGCGCGGTAGCCAAGGTGACGGCGGTAACGTGATTTGGCTTTGTATGTAAAAATGTCAAGCTTGTCGCCTTGATAATTTTTGACAACTTGATATTCAACTTTAGCACCTTTGACCGTAGGTGTGCCAACTTCGACTTTGTCGTCATTGACGGTCAATAAAACTTGGTCAGTAGAGAGTTTGTCGCCCTCCTTGACGTCTTGAAGGTCAATAGTGAGAACATCGTCTTCTTTGATTTTGAATTGTGAGCCAGAGATGGCAATTACGGCGTATTTCATACTTGGGAATTATAACAGATTAATGAAAAATTACTAATTACTAATTACCAATTACTAATTAAACACAAAAATGGATAATTTATTATCATAATAAACTTATTCAAATAGGAAGGGGATAATTTTTTTTAGAATGAATATTCAATGAAAAGATGTGTTTTTTGGGGTGGATTGGGAATGTTATGAGGAAAAGATAATCCCGAGTGAAAATAGAAGGGTCATAATGGAGGAACCACCGACAGATAAAAATGGGAGCGGTATGCCGGTAACGGGAAGTAAGCCTACATTCATGCCGATATTGACAAAAGACTGAAGCCAAATTTGGAGCGCAATACCTAAAGTAAATAAAAATAAAGCCCGGTTTGAGGTGGTGGTGTAGGCTTTGGTGATTAGCGTTTTGATCAACAGAAAGTAGCAAAAAATAATTGTGCAGATACCAATTAATCCCAATTCTTCACCGATGGCGGAAAACATAAAATCTGTGTGTTTTTCAGGTAAAAATAATAATTGGCTCTGAGTCCCCTGTCGATAACCTTTACCAAAAAAACCGCCAGACCCGATAGCTATTTTTGCTTGCAAGACGTTGTAACCTTTACCGAGAGGGTCTGACTGAGGGGCAATAAAGTTTAATATTCGGTGTTTTTGATAGTCGTGGAGCACTTTATTCCATATAACTGGTGATAAAGCCGTGCCAATAGCTAGGACAATCAGTCCAATTTTAAATAATTTTTGATTATATAAAACAACTGGAGCCAAGAGAAACATTACTGAAATAGCACTGCCCAAATCGGGTTGCATCATAATTATAGCCACAGGAATGGCAATAAGATAAGGGACATTACTATGAATTATGTAGAGCAAAAGGAGAGGTTTGACTATTTCAGATGGTTGGAATGAAAGAGGTCCAACGTCGATCCAGCGACGAGAACCTCGAGTAATGTTGTTGAGGAGTATCGGAGTCAAAAGCATTAAACACGACAAGATGAATAAGACAGTTTTTGACGATTTGATTTGTTCTGGATTTATTTGACTACCGATAAAAAAAAGTCCAATACCGATTGCCCAGGCGACTATCTGCTTGATGACAGACGATGGTGCCAGTGAGCTAACCATTAGTATGTTGATGGCCATTAATAGGCCTATGCATATTAATGTTGGAAGAATAAACCGATTTTTTAGCACATTAAAAAAATTCTATAATAAACTTATTCAGATTTGATATAAAAGATATTTTTTTAAAATTAAATTGATTTTTTGACCATTAGGGTGTCCCCGGTAATAATTTCTTTGGCTAAGGTTTTATTTTTAATCTCGGTTTCAAAACTTTTTGGCCAACTTGGTGCTGTAATGATAATAGTGTCTTTGACTTCGAGACCGGCCTCACGACGAAGAACTTGAATGCTACGGACAAAATCTCGATATTCACCTTCGGAAACAAGTTCTGGCGTCAAGGTGGTATCAAGCGAATATTGTTTATCTACCTCAATTTTCTTGACATTAGTTTCCTCCATAATTAGGGCAATAAGTTCTTCGGTCAATTTGTCACTGACAGTAGCTGAAGCCAAAGGTTGGCGGATTTTTACGCCTGCCTTTTGACGCAGAGCGTGGATTTCTTGACAAGCTTTGCGGACCAGCTCCATTTGTTCTTCGAGGGGTTTGTTGATTTTTGTGTCATCAGTAGTGGGCCAAGTTTGAAGATGGATAGAGTCGGTGGCCTGACCTAATTCAAAACCATGAAGATTTTGGTAGAGGATGTCAGCCGTAAATGGTGTAAATGGCGCCAATAATCTGGATAAGACATCAAAAGTGTGGTGCAATATTTCAAAATTGTCGGAACGGTCGCGACTGCGTCGGATATACCAAGTGGACAGGTCGCTAACAAACTTCTCAACCACTTGAGTGACCTTGGAGGTGTGGTATTTTTCGACCGATTTGGTTACTTCATTAACTGTTGAGTTAAGACGGGAAAGTAGCCAACGGTCGAGGACTGGTAGTCCTTCGACTGCGCTAAGGACAAATTTATCGGTTGGTTGCCAACCTTCTAAATTCGCATGCTGGGTGTAGAAACGGTAAGAATTCCATAATATTAGGAAAAAATCACGCTTGACTTGGTCAGCAATTGTGTAACCAAAATTGACATTGGTGTGTGGTTTTTGTTGACAGTACAACCAACGCATTGGGTCGGCACCCATTTTGGAAACCGCCTCGTCATAAGGGATGCCGTTTTTCTTGGTTTTGCTCATACGCTCACCTTTTTCATCGCGAACTTCGGCATGAGCAACTACATTTTTATAAGGGAAAGTGTCTTCAAAAGTGACACTGAAAAAGAGCATGGAATAAAACCACAATCGAACTTGCTCAATCATCTCTAAAACTAGATCAGACGGAAACCATTTTTGCCAATATTTTTTGTCTTTTAAGTATTTTAGAGTTGAAAAAGGGACGACGCCGGCGTCGAGCCAACAGTCGCCAACATCAGTGACTCGCTTGACATTTTTACCACACTTAGGGCATTTTATTTCTATTTTATCAATCCAAGGACGATGGAGTGAGGGTGTTTCGTCGACCAATTTTGGGTCAACAGCAAAATTTTTGAGCTCTTCTTTGCAACCAACAACTGTTAGTTCTCCACAAGTACATTCATAAAAAGGTAGAGCTAAACCGTAAAATCGTTTACGGCTAATCATCCAGTCTTCCATGGAGTCTAGCCAATTCTGCATTCGACGGCCTACATATTTGGGATGCCAGTTAACTTTTTTGGCAGCATCTTTCATTTTGGGTCTGATTTCGTCAGACTTGATGTACCAACTATCTTCAAGACGAAATAGACATTTAGTTTTGCAGCGCCAACAATGAGGGTAGCGGTGAGTAATTGTTTCGGTTTTAAAAAGTAGGCTATTTTTTTCTAAATACTCAAAAACTAGCGGAGCAACTTTGTGAGCATATAGGCCTGATAATTCGCCAAAACCATCAAGGAAATGTCCTCGTTCATCGAGAGGTGCCACCATGTCGCTATTAAGTTTTTTTCCGAGTTCAAAATCTTCTTGACCGCAACCAGGGGCAATGTGGACGACACCGGTTCCTTCAACCGGGTCAACCATTTCCCATTCCGTTATATAATGTTTGACATCTTTTTGAGCCGGGATACTATAAAGCGAATCGTACGGTTGATTTAGAAGTGACTTGGCATCAATAGTTTCAAAATCGGTTAATCCTAAGCGAATAGCCGAATCTTTGGCCAAATAAAGATAGCTATTTTCATACTTGGCTTTAACATATTCGAAATTGGTGTTGATGGCTAGTAGGACGTTGGCAGATAAGGTCCAAGGTGTGGTAGTCCAGGCCAAGACATATTCGTTTTGACGGCTTGATAATTTAAATTTTAAATAGACCGAGGTGTCGGTAATATCTTTGTAGCCGTCGGCTTCTTCGTGTTGAGACAAACCAGTCTCGCAGCGAGGACACCAGGTGGTGGCGCTTTTACGTTTAGTGAGCCAACCTTTTTGATTGACAAGTTTGAGAAAATGCCAAATGTATAAATTGTTGTCGACAGAATTGGTAAAATAAGAGTTGTCCCAATCGGCAAACATCCCTAGACGTTTTGATTGTTCAGTTTGAATACCAGCATATTTGTCCACCCGAGAGATACAAGCACTAGTAAACTTGTCTAGACCAAAGTCTTGGATGTCTTTTTTGGAATTAAAGCCTTGGTCTTTTTCAACTTCAACTTCGACCCATAATCCTTGACAGTCAAAGCCCATTTGAAATCTTTGGGCGAACCCTTGGGCGTTTTTGAATCTTTGAAATACATCTTTGAGGGTGCGACCACGAGCATGGTGGACCCCCATTGGACCGTTGGCAGTGATAGGGCCATCGATAAAGGAGAAGGTTTTATCAGACTGGTCATTTTGATGGAGGTATTTGGAGACAATGTCGTTTTGGTACCACCAGTTTAAGATGGTGGTTTCGAGTTCGGGGAAGTTGGGTTGGTTGGGTAATTCTGGAAAATACATAAAAACAAATTTAAAAATTTAAAATTTAGAATTTAAAAACTAATATTATTATAAAACAAATAAAAAAATCCTTCGTAAGAAGGATTTTGATGGGCCAGATAACCGAAACTAATCGGCGTCTGGCTAGGTAATAATAATTTTAAACTTCAAAAAAGCTGGAATCATGTTTAGAAATTTCTAACAATAACGTAATCAATAATTGGTCCTGTATCGATTGGTACTAATTTTACTCTACCATTGGTTGGAAGCAAAATTCCCTTACACCCCTCCATTAGATGTTGTTGTAAGTCCGTTTCTGGTGTCAGGATGTTCGGTTTAAATTTTAGAATTGGTGGCCGATGTTTATCAAAATCTCCTTTAACGATCCAAAGTGGAGAGGATACTGGACCACCAAAGTTTTCAAATTTACCTACCGGTGTTGTTTCATAAGGAATGTTGCGGTAGGTGGTAGTTATTTCAATGAAAGGTACTTGGCCTGGCATGGGCTTATAGTAGCATGTTATTTATTTTTTCTCAAAAAGGCGGGGATGTCAAACTCATCTTGGAGGTCGAGGCCGACAGGAATGTCGGATTCGGCCACGAGGTTTTTGAGATTTGGACTGATGGGACTTTCGATAATTTGATTGTTTACAGGCTGGTTGTTTTGAATAGGAGAAGTGTTAGAGGTCTTTTTTTGGTTGATATAAAAACGTTGCCGATTGGCGTCAAAACCGGTGGCAATAACAGTAATTTTGATTTTATCTTTGAATGTTTTGTCAATAGTGGCACCAAAAATAATGTTGGCGTCGGGGGCGGCATGTTCGGTAATAATTTTGGCGGCATCTTCGATTTCTGCCATGGTGATATCAGGTCCACCGGTGATGTTGATAAGTACGCCTCTGGCGCCGTCGAGGGTGACTTCAACTAATGGCGATTCGATGGCGGCAGCAATCGCACGTTGGGCCTTGCCTTCACCTTCGGCCTCGCCGACACCCATGAGGGCTGAACCGGCGTTGCTCATGACCGATTTTATGTCAGCAAAATCGAGATTGATTAAACCAGGAATGGTAATTAGATCAGCAATGGCTTTGGTGCCACGATTGAGAACTGAATCGGCAATTTTGAAGGCTTCAACTAGGGTGACTTTGTCATTAACTACTTCGAGAACCTTTTGGTTGGGAATAACGATGAGGGTGTCAACATTTTCCTTGAGCCGGGTAATCCCCTCCTCGGCATTAGTCATTCGCCTGGTGCCTTCAAATAAGAAAGGTTTGGTAATTACGGCAATAGTCAGAATGCCGAGTTCTTTTTTGGCAATTTCGGCGATAACTGGGGCTGCACCGGTACAGGTTCCCCCACCCATGCCACCGGTAATAAACAGCATGTCGGTACCTTCTAGGACTTCACGAATTTTGTCGCGTGACTCATCGGCTGACTGTTGGCCGATTTGAGGGTTGCCACCGGCCCCCAAACCTTTGGTGCTTTTTTCGCCAATTTGAATTTTGATAGGAGCCAGAGAATTTAATAGAGCTTGGGAGTCGGTATTGATGGCAATAAAATCAACACCATCGATATCACCCTCGGATATCATGGAATTTATGGCATTATTACCGCCACCACCGACACCGAGAACTTTTATTCGAGCAAATTGACCAGAAAGTGACTTGATTAAACCCATTTAAAATAATTTCAAATTACGAATTACTAATTACTAATTACTAATTAAAAATACTACTGACTATTATACAAGAGAAAAGGGACGGAAATAATTATGGCAAGAGGGGTTCGATGAGGGAGCGAATTTTACCAAAAAATCCAGAAAAATTCACTTTTGTTTTTGAGTTTGATGCCTGTTTACCTACACCTTCTGCCAGTGAATACATTAGTAATCCAACCGAACTAGTGTAGCCAGGGTTCATGATTTCATCAACAATTCCACCCAATTTTGGTGGAGAAGCAATGCGCAAAGGTAGAGGGATTATTTTGCTACAAATTTCTTTGAGATTGACGGTTTGTGAGCCTCCACCGGTAATAACTAGTCCCGCCGGAATGTTGTTACTATAACCACTATTTTCAATTTGTTGATAGATTAAGTTGAAAATTTCCTCAATTCGAGGTTTGATAATGCCGTTAACAGCAGTCTGAATGGAGATTTTATGTTTTTCTTCTGAAAGAATACCGAATGTTGATAGGTCAACTTCGTCATCATATTTTTTGGAATCGTAACTTTTACTAAGCTTCAACTTAACTTTGTCGGCATCATCGAGAGACAGTCGTAGGCCGATGGCTAAATCATTGGTAATGTTGTTGGCTCCAATAGGAATAACTACTGAAAAAATAGGGGAACCTTCGGTAAAAATAGTGAGAGTGGTTATACTACCTCCAATATCAACTAAGGCTACACCTAGTTCTTTTTCGGTGTCAGTTAGTGAAGCTAGGGCACAGGGCAATCCGGAATAAGTTAGTTGATCAACTTTGATGCCAATCTCCTCAAGGCACTTGTACAGGTTCTTCAAGCCAGGGGTTGATGCCAAAATTATGTGTGATTCAAGTTCAAGTCTAACTCCGTTCATACCGACTGGATCAACAATCCCTTCTTGTCCATCAACAATAAAACGTCGGGGAATTACGTGAATTATTTCTTTACCTGCCGGCAGAGAGACAGCTTTGGCCGCGTCAATAACTCTGGCCACATCGACAGAGGTTATCTCGCCGTTTGGGGAACTGATGGCCACTACCCCGTGAGAATTTGTTGATTCGATGTAGGGGGCGCTTATGGAAATAACTGCATTACGTATTTCAAATCCAGCCATTCTTTCGGCAGATTCTAGGCTTTGTGATATAGTTTTGGCGGCTTGATCAAGGTTGATTATTTGACCTTTACGAAAACCAAGTGCCGGAGCGGAGGAAACAGCCACTATATTGAACCGGTCTTCAATTTCAAAGTACTGACCCACAATTGTAGTTACTTTGGTTGTACCTATATCAATGGCATTAATTATTTTTGAGTGTTGCATATGGATGTGGAGAGCTAAGGTCGACAAGGCGAATCTCCTTACCTTTAATATTAGCGACTTTGATGATTTTTTGTAAGGCACTAACTTGAATCAGTGGGTCCTGGGAAGTGTCAAAGATAACCCGAGTGGTAGAGCCATTATCTGTTTTTAGGTTAAATTCCAACTCATGTCGATAGTCATAATACTGCAGATTATTGATGTCTAAGTTAGCATGAATTAATGATTCTTGGTACTGCTGATAATTATTATTTTTGGGAGATGACGGGTCGAGGCTAGGCGGGTTCAGTTTTAAAAAGCTGAAGATAATAAGAATTTTACTTAACCAATTCATGAACTAGGTTAATGAATTTATGATTGGAATCGACAGTTTTTTGGTGGTGGGAAAAGTTGGTGGCGGCTAACTTTTGGATAGTGGATAAGAGTTTTTTGGCGGTTAGTTTAGACTGTTTAATTATTACGGTTCGGTCAGGTTGAAGAGATTTAAGCCAGAGAGCATTTTTATATTGTTCGTTTTGCTGACTATAAGGTAGAGGGATAAGTATTGATGGGATATTGAAAACGGATATTTCTTGACAAGTATTGGCACCAGCTCGGGAAATAATAATGGTAGCGTGCTTAAAAATCCAACCAATATCAACAGAGCTAACATATTCTAAAGGGATATAATTATCTGTTTTGATGTTATTGGTATAGTCGAGTGGACCTAATTGGTGAATAATAAAATAGTTTTTCAACTTCGGCAAAAGCTTTTTTATTGTCAAATTAATAACATGAGAGCCTTGATTGCCACCGGTAATGTAGATTAGGGGAAATTTAGAATTTAAAAATTTAGAATTTAAAAACGAAGGTAAATTATTTTGATAAATATCGTGGCGGAGGAGGTTGCCGGTGATGATAGTTTTATTTTTGGGTAATTGTTTTATTTGAGCGGGATTCTGAAACGATAAGGCAATCTTGGTAGCAAAAAAACTACTGAGGCGGGTAGTAAGACTGTTGGTTAGTGTTTGTTCGTGGGTGATTGATGGTATTCGTAAAAACCATGATGCAATAATAACTGGCAGGGAGCTGTATCCGCCAAAAGATATAACGACGTTTGGCTGGTGTCTTAGAAGTAGATATAAGGAATAAAAGATTGCCAAAATAGTAAGGGGGATTCCAGCAATTGTGGGTAGAATTTGACGACGGTCAAATTTTCCGGAATTTAGGTTGTAAAATAAAATTTGCCGGTGGGGAATGATGGTTTTGGTTAGATGCGTTTCTTGGGAAGATAGTTTTGAAATGTAAATAATTTTCCAGTAAAAATCATTATCGGTTTCTAGTTGGTGAATTAATTCAATGGCGGGCGTGTGGTGGTTGCCGGTGAGAATGGCTGTTTTTGATTGGGGCATGTACATTTGAGTATAGCAATTTAGATTGGTTTTGGACATTTCGGACTAAACCAAGCCCGAAAAGAAGTGAAGTGAGTGATGAACCGCCGTAGGAAATTAGGGGCAAGGTAACACCAGTTAGAGGGATAAGAGCGGAGACGGCGGCAATGTTTATTAAAGCTTGTGAACCTATCCAAACAGCTATACCTTGGCAGATGAGTTGATGAAAAAGCGAGGGGGTTTTGTGACTAATTGAAAAAATAGCTAAGATCAAAAGAATGAACAGAACTATAATAGTGAAAATTCCAACAAACCCAACCTCTTCACCGACAACAGCCAGTATAGAATCTGTAGAAATTTTTGGTAAATAACGATATTTTTGATCAGAGTTGGCAAACCCTTTGCCAAACAGTCCACCTGAGGCTAAGGTTAAAAGCATTTGATTTGAATGGTAACTGGCAATTTCGGTTTTATCCCGATTAAGTAGGGTCGAAAGTCTCGCAAGCCGGTATGGGGTAATGACGACTAGTACTAACCCAATAATAACTGCCAAAAAACTGATGGTAAAAATCGGAAGTATTTCGCCACCAGACAGATAATACATAGTTAAAATTATTGTTGAGATTAAAACTACGGTACTAAAATTTGGTTCAAGTAGAATTAAAAATAGAGCTGGCAATAAGTAGATTAATAGTTTTTTAATAGTTCTTTTGTCAGGTTTACTGAAAAGGTTAGCAAAAAAAATAATTGCTATAAATTTGTAAATTTCCGATGGTTGGATTCCGATGATACCAAGGTTTAGCCAACGGCTGGCGCCTAAGGCGCTTGAACCAAACTGGGGAATCATTACCAGTAATAATAAAAAAATTGAACCAAAATAAAATAAATTAATGTATTTTGTAAGTGCTGATAGTTTTAATTTTGAGCCGACGATAAAAGCAACTGAACCGATTAGTAACCAAACCAGTTGTTTTTTGATAAAAAAGTATTGATCACCGGTGGTTGTTTGGGCATCATTTTGTGAGGAGATCGCAATAAAAATTATCCCAATAAAAAGTAAACTGAGGATAATACCAATCAAGGAAATTTTGGAAGGCGGGCGTGGACTCATAAAAATTTGGCAGAAATTGTGGGGTCGATAATGACAGGATCAAAAGTATGAGTAAAAGGGGTAAAGTTGTGGAATTTTTTTATGGTGGTACCAGTGGAATTTTTTTGAGTTAGTTCTGAGCCAATAAAATCGGGTAGGTAAAAACGGGAAGCTTCTTGATTAATATTAATTGAATAATCTAGGTCGAGAAATTGGATCAGATGGAGCAAAAATAATGGATTGAGTTGGTGCTTCATTTCAATTTCTGTGTAAAAAGCAAAAGAGGCCGTGAGTCGGGGGTTGCATTCGAGCAAATAAACTTGGTTGTTGTTAACAAAAAAATCAAGCCCAAAAAAGCCGCGGAATTTTTGTGACTGAAGGATGGTGGAAAATTTTTCGGTAACATGTCGGACCTGTTGTTGAATCTCAGTAGGGGCCAAACAAGGCCATTGGCGACCAACAGTGGCAAAAGGATTTTGGGTAAATTCAGGTAAGCCAGTATATTGGAGGGCTGGTGGACTTTGAATTAAGCCAGCTGAAGTGAGACAGCAATTATTCAAAAGTGAATAGCCGGTTAATAAGGGGGAGAGTTTGACGACGGTATTTGGTTCGATTAATTGGCTTATTTGAGAAAACGACTTGGCTAAATGGGTACTGTTGCCGGCCCAACCAAAATGAGTTTGAGCTACCAATTCTAAGCCAAATTTACTTTCGGCGAGTGAATATAGTTCTGACGATAAGGGTCCAACTAGGTTGGGTATTTGAGGTAAACCGTTTTGATAACAAAGGTCGGTAAATTTTATTTTGTCTTCAAAATAGCGATTGAGGGTGGCCTGATTGGCGGCCAAAATCCATTTATTATTGTGGCAAATAATTTCTAATTTTGATGATGGCTTGAAGGGAATAATGACAGGGGTGAAACCAGTGGGAGTGGTGTCATTGATGAATTTTTGAGTAGTTGGGTGTGACAACAGTAATCCTGAATTTTTTTCTCTTAAAGTTATGTTTAATGACTGAGGTGAAATCGAATATAAATTATTTAATTCCGGCAACTTGATATCTAAAAACTCATCGACAACTAAAAAGTAAAAATAATATTTACTTTGATTTAACAGTTCAAATATGGGTAACATTAGCGAACAGCTCCGGTTAAAAGAATAACAGGGTAATCCCCTACTGGTTGAGAATTTTTAACCTTGAGAAAACCGGCGTAGGCCAAGTTACCCTCGGGAGATGTGGGGATATCTTGTTGAATTATATTTTGGTTTTGGATGACGACTCCAGAAAAACAGGCATCAATTACTCTCTTTTTAAGGGGTAGAAGTTTAACTGAAAGAGCGTCAGTGACTGTGCTATTTTCGGATTGAAAATTTTTGTCAAAATATGAGGCGATAGGACAATGTGATGCGGGTTGAACTGCAAAAATTTTAACTGATTGGGGAAGAGATTGGGAAATTCCCAGCAAGGTTGTGCCACTACCAACTGGGATAAAAATACTGGTAATTTTGGGGAGTTGGGCAATTAATTCCTGACTAATTTTTTGGTAGCCTAACAAAGCAATTGGATCAGTGGATTGGCGGAGTAGATAGGCATTATTTGTTTTCGCGAATTTGAAAGCGTCGGATATTGGTTGATTACTTTTAAAAATTTTTGAATTATTTTTATTTTTTATAGTGAGAAGCTTGTGGGGGTTAATATTGGGTGAGACAAAAATTGTAAGAGGGATTTTTTTGAGATGACAAAAGTATTGAGCGGAAATAGCGGCGTTACCAGTAGAAGAAATAACTGCAGATTTGTAACCTTGGCTTATTAAGTTGTCTATTTGAAGTTCGATGGCGCGGTCTTTGGCAGAACCGGTGAGATTTTGGTCTTCGTGTTTGAGATATACGTCTCCAAATTGAACTAAAGGTGTCATATAATTAGTTAATTATATAATTTTTTGACTAAAAATGGATTCTATAGCTACAAACAAAATAATTTGCCCTGATTGTTCAACAGAAATAGCCAAACCAGAAGGAATGGTGGTGGGAGATATTTTGGAATGTCAGGAGTGTGGTACCGAAGTGGAGGTGCAATCACTTGAGCCGTTAAAATACAGTGAGTTAGTGGAGGAGAAATAGTTAATTTACCCTAAACACCCCATCCCCTTTTGCGGGGTGGTAGAGATCGGAATAGGGTTTACCGTCTTTAGTGACGTCGGACCAGTTTTGTTTGTCTAAATCTGCCTTGGGGTTGTTAATTTCTATTGTGCCGTAATGAACGCCACGAATAGTGGTTTTGTCGCTACTATGAATGTAGACAATCAACTCTTTAGTTTTTTCAACCACAAGCAACACATGGTGGCCGGAGTCGAGACGGATAAGATCGCCAGTGGTGATTAGTGATAAATCAATTGGTGAGGCGATGGGGGCAGTGGTGAGCATGTCAGCTGAAGTCCGTCGAGGGTTAAGGTTTTTGTCAAAACAAAAATTGACGAGGTGGCAAACAAGACCAGAACAATCGATTCCAAGGTGGTGTTTTTTTTGAAAATTGTAAATTTGCTGGTCGTCGAGCTCCAACAGTTTAATATTCTTTGAGTTGGCCATCTCAACAGTTTTTAAAGCAATTTCGTGGGCATTACCTTTACCAACCATGACATTGTCCCCGGAGTTTTTATATTTTCCGGTATTTTTAAAATAAGGAATTCCTAAATACTTTTGAATTTCTGTTTTTAGTTCTGTTAGCTTAATCCGAGCCATAATCCAAAAATTGCTAAAATAATTCCGGCTAGCCAGGCGCGGGCGACGATTTTGGGTTCTTCCCAGCCGATTTTTTGTAGGGTTAAGTGTATGGGGGCTGCCAGAAATATTTTTTTCTTGAGGTAGGCTTTGCTAAACATTTGGATGGCACTACTCATACCTTCAACAATGAATGGCGCACCAATGATTAGAAGTGGGACAATTTTACCCAAAAGTACAGCGATTACTGCAAATGTTGCTCCAAATGAGAGTGAGCCAACATCACCTAACCAGATACGAGCTGGATACACATTAAAATAAAGAAAAGCAATCAGGGAACCTATCCAAAGCGCCAGGAAAAGAGTGATGGGTGTATCAAGAGAGCTGCTAGCTAAAAACCAAAAGGCAAATAGTGAAATCATTAAAAGTCCGGTACTTAACCCATCTAGGCCGTCGGTGATATTAAAAAAATTAGCAAAGGCGACGATAACAGTGGTGTAAAGAGGAAGTGAAAATAAGCCTAGGCTGACAGGTCCAGCAAAAGGGATGTAAACAAAATTAATCCCCAGTCTGAAATAAGTGAGGCATGAAATTATCAACGCCAATATAATTTGAAGTATCAGTTTGTGCTTCATCCTCAACCCAAAAAAACCAGTTTTTTCGAGTTGGAAGAACTTGAGGACATCGTCATATAAACCCAAAAGTCCAAAAGAGATAAATGTAAAAAATATGATGCCTATTTCTTGATTAATTTTAAAGTTGCTGGATATAAAAATATTGGACAGTTTGAGGGTATTGAAGAGAAAAAAGAAAAGCAGGCAAACTGTGGTGATAATTAGCAAGCCCCCTCCAACTGGAGTGCCAGCTTTTTGAGCGTGGTATTGATCAAAAATTGGTGTTCGTTTGTTTTGAAAATCCAAAGTTTTTTGTTTTTGACGTTGAAATTTTAGTTTGTAAAGTAGGTTAATAAACGGCACTACTAAAACTGAAGTGGTTAAGAAGGAGAAAAGAAGCAGGCCTAGATAAAGATGAATCATAAGGATGTATTTAGTATAGCAATTATACGGTCAAGGTTGTTGAGTCCGTCAAGTCCGCCAGAACTGAAATGAATGAGAATATCGGAAGGTTTTAGTGTGTTTATGTAGTGATTAAAGATTTCATCGTTGGAGGGTAGATAGACTAATTTTTTGCCAATAACTTCACGGTATGTCGAGGCGGTTACTCGGTCGGCTTTGGAAATGTTTGAATTAAATTTGATTTGGGATAAGACGACTTCTTCAGCTCCATCAAAGGTAGTGGCGTAATCTTTTATGGCAGATTTGTTTTGTAAAAATGAGGCATGAGGCTCGAAGTAGACCTTGAGACTTTTTTGTGGATAACTGGACTTGACTGCATTTAGAGACTGGAGAATTCTGTTGGCTGATTGGGCAAAGTCATCGATAATAATATTTTTATTCTTGTTTTTAATTTCAAGACGCCGACTGACACCGTGAAATTCTTTTATAAAATTAAGTGATTGATCAATATTTAGATTCAAGGCTTTGATTAAGGTCAGTGTTGCACAAATATTTTCATGGTTATGATGGCCAATTAAATTGGTATCAAAATCAAAAGACTGGTAAGGGGTTTTAGTCGCCTGACAATACGGTAGGATATTACTTATTTCAGTATCATGAGGGTTGTAAACCAGAATACCGTCTTGGGGGAGTAATTCGACCAGTTTTTTGAAAGCATTGAAATTATCTTGAAAAGTTAAATATGATTCTTTGTGTTCCCACTGGGCACTAGTCAGAATTAGATATTTAGGATGATAGCTGAAGAATTTAGCCTGGGTGTCGAGTCCGTTGATTGACTCATCACCTTCGACCACAGACCAGTTTGAGTCAGAAAAATTCAATGAAGGTAAATTGTCAACTGATTGGCCTCCAAAAAAATAGTTAGGATTTAATTTTAATTTGGTGAATAAAAAAGAGAGAAGGGTGGTGATGGTAGTTTTACCAAAACTGCCGGCAACTACTATTGATTCTGATTTAACTAAATTTTGAGACAGATATTCGGTGGCAGAGATGTAGGGAATGTTGAGACTTTTGATAGTTTCAAATTCATTAACACAACGAGAGAATTTAGAATAGGCCGAACCAATGATACATAGGTCAATAGTACTATCTATTTTTGTGGAGTTTATCGGAATATCTGCACCTAATAATTGAGTACTAAATGGGGGAAATATTTTTTCTTGATCGGTGCCACTAACTAGATGACCTTGTTTTTTTAGAGCAATTGCTAAAGATGTAGTCATTGATCCGGCGATGGCTAAGATGTGAATTTTCATAAATTATTTAGAATATTTTAGCCATTCGCCGTTTTGATAATATTCAAAACCGGGCATGGTGCGTTTGTATGAACCTTCTGTATATCTTCCCAAATAACAATACTTTTGCCCAGCGGTTTGACTGTCGATAACACACTGAAGAACTAATCTAATTGGCAAACCCGTTCGTGAAAAATTAGGATCGAAAAATACATAAGCAGTATGACACAGTTCACTATTTAAATAACAGACGTCAAAGGCGACTATTTTTTCTTGATATCTCCAGACATATACTTGATTGAAAATATGCTTGGTAAAAATAGTCTTTACAGAGCTTATAGGAAAATCCCAACCAAGTTGTTTGATCCAGTCTTTTATTTGTTTTTGAACCTGAGGGGTGTAGGAAAAGTCTTTTAAAGGGGTAACTTCATAAGAAAAGTTTTCGGTTTTGCGAAGGATGCGGCGGTTTTCGGAGCTAAGGAAAAAATTAGCTAGGTTTGACCGACAACTGGTGTCTTGATAAAAAGCTCCAGGTAGGTTGCGCTGAGGTAGTAAACCTTTTTGATAGTTTGTCGCAATATCTGAGTTGGTTTTTAAATTAAAGCTAGTCATTTGATTTTAGACGATTACGAAAGGCACTTCTAAAAGCTTCTGCCTCAGACCAGGGATACTCAGTATTACCCAGGAGGATAGTGGTTTCATGACCTTTACCGCAGGCTATAATCGTGTCGCCGGGTCCAGATTGGAGTACAGCCAGATTGAAAGCATCTTGGCGATGAGGAATGTCAAAATAAGAAAATTTATTGGATTTAATTCTTGATTGGTTAATACCAGAGATTATTTGTTGGTTAATTTTTTCGACAGATTCACCGCGAGTGTCGTCACTAGTTATGTAGGCCAGGTCTGATAGTTCCGAAACCACCTTGCCCATTAGCGGTCGTTTTGTTTGATCTCGGCCTCCGGTGGCACCGAAGATGACTATTAATTTACCTTTGGTGCTGATTTTTAATGAAGTGAGGGTTTCTTTTAGGGCTGCCGGAGTGTGGGCAAAATCAACAATAGTTCTAATTTTTAAGTTGTTTTTGATTATTTCACGCCGACCTTTTATTTCGGGAAAATGCAGGATAATTTTTTGAACTAACTTGGTGCTTAGTTTTAGATGCTGACTGATAATAATGGCAATTAGTATGTTGTAAATTTGGTAGTGATAGGTGCTGTCGGTTTTAAAAAGTTTTTGATTGACGGTAAATACGAGTGAATCGGTTTGTAATTTTATATTTTTGGCTTGGTAGTCTGCAGATGAATTAACTGAGTAGGTAATAATCGGGACGGTGATGTTTTTCTTGATATAGCCAAAATAACCATCATCGGCATTTAGTACGGCAATTTTAGATTTGGAAAAAAGTAAGGCTTTTGTTTTGGCATAGACATCAAGTGTCGGGAAGTCGTCTAGGTGTTCGTGAGAAATGTTGGTGATGGCCGAAATTTCAAAATAGCAACCAAAAAAACGAAATTGGTCGATGGCGTGGGCGGTAACTTCGAGAACACAATGGGTGACTCCTCCGTCAACCATTTCTCTCAAAAGTTTTTGAATTACTTTAGGGTCGGGTGAGGTGGTGTGAAGGCCGGTTTTGATAGTCTTGTTGCCGATAGTGCAACCGAGAGTACTAATTAGTCCAGTGCTGAATCCAGCTTCGGTTAGTATTTTGTAGATTAAATTGGTGGTAGTAGTTTTGCCGTCGGTGCCAGTTACCCCAATTAAAATAAGTTTTTTTGAAGGAAAACCGTAATAAAAATTCCAGAAGATACTTTTGGGTAAATGCCAAAAAATATTTTTGATTTTTTGAATAATAAATTTTGGTTTCATGAGGTGTCTTATTATAACAGAAATGTAATATTAACGATAATTTCGGCAATAAATTATTATAATAAACTTATTCAGATAGGAAAAATTACTATTTTTTTATAAAAAAAATTAACTAAATTATAATAGATAACTGATTTTTTCCGCTAAATCGTACCAAATTGGAGCTGCAGTTGACGAACCCCAGGGTGACGATTTGGGGTTGTTGATAGTTACTATCATGGTAAATTTGGGGTTAAGACAGGGGGAAAAACCAATATACGAGGCGATGGTGCCAGACTCAACATAGGAACCTTGGACGGATACTTGGGCTGTACCACTTTTAGCACAAACTTTTAATCCTTTTGGCCGGAGTTTGGCTACCGCCCCATTTTCAACTGAATACTGTAATATATCTTTTATTTTATTTACCGTCTCAGTTTTGAAAATTATTGAACTGTCTATTTTGGTTGACTTGGCAATTCGGGGTGGGTGGTAAGTACCACCGGTGGCAAGTGAATTGAAAGCTGATAACATTTGGATTTGGTTGACAGCAAAGCCCTGACCAAATGAAGCGGTGGCAAAGTCAATGTCTGGCCAATAATTTTTTGATAATGGATAAGATTCTCCAGGTAAATCAATATTTGATTTGGAGTCTAGATTTAATTTGGAAAAATACTTTAAAAATGATTTAAGGCCAAGCTGGTCAATTACATAGCTCATGCCGATGTTGTCGGAATTTTTAATAATGTCTTGGAGGCTGGAGTTGGGGTGAAGCTCATTATCCCAATTGGTTATAGTGTATTGACCAATAGTGCGAGACGAATTGCATTTGGTGCACACAAAATCAGTATTAATTGAGTTGGAGTCTAGCGCCATGGTGACCACAAGTGGTTTAAAAATCGAGCCAGGTTCAAACAAATCGGCGATAGGGATGATTTTGGTAGCACTAGCAGTGGCTATGTTTTGAAAGTTTGCCATAGCGATTATTTGACCGGTGTTTGGTTCCATTAGAGAAATTGAGCCAGAATCAGCTTGAAAATTAATCACCCCCTCTTTTAAAGTTTTTTCGACCAAGTGTTGGATAGATCGGTTGATGGAAGTGTGAAGATCGATGCCGTTTTGGACAGAGTCTTGCCAGCTTCGTTTATTGATGATGGTTTTCCCAGTAGCGTCTTTAGTTGACCAAAGATAACCTGTTTTTCCCGCTAATTGTTTTTGGTAGAAACTTTCCAAACCACTAATGCCTCGGGTAGTACCATCATTGTTGGTGGTGAGGTAACCTAGAAGACTGCGAGCCAGGTTTTCTTCGGGGTATAACCGCTTGTCGATTTCAACATAACTTATGCCGGGATCGGTTAGGTTTTTAGTGTCGGTATAACTAAAAAGATCGCTAAGTGTGATCCATTTTTGATCGGAATTATCCTTAAATTTTGAAAGTAGATTTTGATCCTTTTGACTTAGGTTTGGGTGGGTTGAATTGATTTCGTTGATAATATTAGTCAAATCTTTTTTTAAGTTGGGTTTGTAAAGAGACAATTGGAAGTATCGACTACTAAAAGCCAGAGGATAGTTGTTTGAATCATAGATTGTGCCTCGGATTGGATTAACTTTTTCTGGCTTTAAAGTTTGAGAGATGGCTTTTAGGTAAAGTGATGGTCCTTGGATAATTTGCCAGTAAAATAAGCGCCCCAAAACTACCAGGAAGAAAAAAATAAGACTAAACAGAACTGATTTACTTCGTTGAGTATTTATGGCTGACTTAAATCGATAACCTGATCGATTGGTTTTAGGCTGGCGGATTCACTGGCTAGTTTTGAGAGTGAAGTGGCAATCGCCATTTGGGTTTTTAGCTGGTCATTTAGGTTGCGGAGAATTTGATATTCCAGGGAAATTGATTGATATTTTTGGTTTAAACTAACCGACAGACTTGAGTAATAAAATGAAAAAATTAACTGTGCGATGAGAACAGTTAGGGTGATAGTAATAATAAGTCTTTGGTTCACTAAATTATTTTATATGATCTAAGCACGGCTGAGCGTGACAAAGGGTTATCCCTTATTTCTTTATTTGTCGGAGTAATGGGTTTTGAAGCGATTATCTGAGTTGAATTTTGCCTGGTAAAGAGCTTGACTAGTCGGTCTTCCCCAGAGTGAAAACTAATGATGGCAATTGAGGCCTGACTGGGAAGAGTTAGTGAAAAATTCAAAAGTGAATTCAAGTTGAAAAATTCTTGGTTAACAACTATTCTCAGTGCCATAAAAATTTTAGTAGCGGGATTGATAGAAGTACGAATGTTTTTTTGTTGATAAACGTTTCCAATAATATTAGCCAACTCCATTCCGGTTTTTATGGGTTTATTTTGTCTGGCAAAAATTATTTGACGAACTATGGGCTCGGCTAGATTTTCTTGAGAAATCTTAGAAAAAATATTAACCAACTCGTCGTAAGAGTAGGTATTAATAATGTTTTCGGCGGTTTCTGTTTGGGTTTGTGGGTCAAGCCTCATATCGAGTGACTCGGAGTCGTTGAAAGAGAAGCCTCGGCCAGTTGATTTTTGCTGGGTGGAATTTAATCCCAGATCAGCAAGTAAACCGGCGATATCTGTTGGAAGGTTAAGGGAGGTTAAATTGGCAAAATTACCGTGGATTGGGTGAAAATTTTGATTAAAATTGGGTATTTCGTGATTAATTCTTGAGCTAACAATGGCTAAGTTTTCTGGATCTTGGTCGATACCATAAACAATTCCCCCGCGACGAAGAATTTCGAGTGTGTGACCACCATGACCCAAGGTGACATCGAGATAAATTTTCCCCGACTGAATATTGAGGGAATCGCAAGTTTCTACCAACAATACCGGTAAATGATAGTCCATTATTTTTGGGGATAGTCCTTGGCGAGTGGAGATTTGCCACTGGTGAATAGTGAGTAAACTTCAGTGTAATTCTTGAGCATGACAAAAAAATCACTTCCAGTGAGACCAGTAGTTTTGATAGCAAAATCTTCGGTGTCGAGTTTAATTTGACCATCCTTTTTGAGTTTTGCAGATGATGCCAAAGCAAAAGGTGTTTCATAATTGGAAACTTGACCATCTTTGGTGTAAAAATTGAGTGTAAGTGTCCCGCCATAAACACCGTTATCATAGGCGTATTTACAGCCGGAAGTGCAACTTTCTGTACCGAGCAACAGCTTGCGCTCTACATTGGCGGTAATTTCTGACTCTTTGACTGTGCCACTAACGCCTTTTTCAATTTCGTTGGTGCCGTCGGCAGCGTTGTAAAGAAGCTCATACTCAATAGTGTTAACAAAAGAGGGAATTTTGGAAATTTTTAAGGTTAACCAGTGTCCGTCGGCGGTGGGAATTAAACTAACATAAGGTCTGTCGGCAACTGCCATATCGACTGTTTTTGGTTTTGAAGTTGGAGCCGTGGTTGTTTTTGGGGTGGTTTTTGCCCCACAACCCGATAATAATAAAGCGACGGCAATCATCAAGGTTATTTTTTTCTTCATAAGTTACTTTAACTTGGAAGCAATCCAGTTGTCAACTTCGGCAGACTTGAGACGAATTTGCTCCATGGTGTCACGGTCACGAATTGAAACTGTGTCATCTTCAAGAGTTTGGTAATCGATAACAACACAGTAGGGTGTACCAATTTCATCCTGACGACGATATTTTTTACCTATACTACTGCTGTCGTCATAATCTACAGAGTACTTAGTGCTTAGTTCTAAGTGCAGAGATTTCGCCTTCTCAATAAGCTCTGGTTTGTTGGAAGCTAGTGGAAAAATTGCTAATTTATAGGCAGAAACTTTTGGGTTAATTTTTAGCCAAGTGCGAATATCGCCATTTTCCAATTTGTCTTCTCGGTAGGCATCAAGTAGTAAAAAGAAAAATGACCGGTCGACCCCACCTGAAGTTTCGACAATCCAAGGTAAATAGCGTTCATGAGTAACTGGATCTAAATATGTTAAATCTTGGCCACTAAATTTGGAGTGTTGGGTTAAATCATAATCGGAACGCCAGTGAATACCTTCCATTTCGGCCCAACCCCAGGGGGCATTGTATTCGATATCAAATGCCTTTTTGGCATAGAAAATTAATTCATCTGGTTCGTGTTGGCGAAACCGGAGTGAATCTTTGTTGTTGAAAAGTGCTTGGTACCATACCATCCGTTGTTGTTTCCAATATTCGTACCATTTATCCATTTCACTTTGGTGGACAAAATATTGAATATCCCATTGCTCAAATTCGCGGGTTCGATAGAGAAAATTTTTGGGAGTAATTTCGTTTCTAAAAGCTTTTCCGATTTGGGCAATACCAAAAGGTATTTTGACTCGGCAAGAATCGATAATGTTTTTAAAATCGAGATAAATAGTTTGACAGGCTTCACCGCGAAGATAGGCATGAACTTTTTCACCCTCGACTACACCAATTTCGGTGTGGAAGAGGATATTGAATTTTTTTGGCTCAGTAAATTCGCCACCACATTCAGGACATTTGGTGGCATTGTCGATAAGATCAGGACGAAAACGCTGGTGACATTTTTTGCATTCAACCAGTTCGTCACCGAAATTTTTGACGTGGCCACTGGCTTCCCAAACTTTTGGGTGGGTAATAATTGTGCCATCGATCATCACCACATCGGGACGACGAGTAACATTGTCTCTGATCCACAAGTCTTTCCAGTTTTTCTTCATTAGTGCGCCAATTGGTCCGTAATCATAGAACCCTTGAACTCCGCCGTAAATTTCTGAGTTTTGAAAAATAATTCCTCGGCGTTTGCAGAGGGAGACGATTTTGGCAGTCAGTTCGTTTTGGTTTTTATCAGTCATAGTCCTTAAAATTATATAATTTTAAGGGGTCCTTCGATAAACTCAGGACGGTTCCACCCTCATTTTTCACTTTTACCTATTTGGAAGTAGGGAGCCAATCCCCTACTTTGATAGAGAATTATAACAGATTATTTAAACAACTTGGAACTTTGGAGAGGTTTTTTGATGATTGATTTGAGATAGTTTTGTAATAAATATAGGAGTATTATTTTTATGTGGAAAATTGCGGGGCGATAAAATTTTTTAAGTTGTTTATAAAAGATACTGGTGAGAACGCAATGGTTTCGGACAGAATTCTGTTTTTATGTACAATAACAAAGGCTGTTAAAAAGTCTCTTAATTTAAAATCGCAGAAAGTGTATTGGTCGGCGAAGTCAATGAAACATATGTATGACAAAAAACCAGCCGAGGAATTTGATTTTTTGTTGAGAAATGTGGTGCATTTAGTAAAATATCCGGATAGTATTTATAAAAATAGATCTGGTAAAAAAGGAAATTATGTTTTTACGAAAATTATCCAAGAAGTGATGTATCTATGTTCATTGGAAACCTGTGAATCAAACTTTGATGAAGGACAAGACGAAACGAATTTTATAGTGACTGCTTTTAGGTTGAGAGTAGGTAAAGAAAGTTATTTGGACAAATATAGACTTTTGTGGAGCTGGAAGGGCGACCTGCCTTCATCGTAGCATTTTCGATATCCTTTCGGACCTACTCACGCTCCGCAGTAGAGCCTTTCTGCATTTCAGCCCCGCAAAAAATTACATTTATTTTAATTATTAAGTTAGATACTTTTACTACAAATTGTCAATACTGTAATAGTATATCAAATTTTGCGATTATTTAAATAATTTAGAGCTTTGTAATGGTTTTTCGATGATAGATTCGAGATATTGTTTAATTAGTTTTTGGGTGGCGGGGAGATCGTTTGATTCGTGAGCCGAGTGAATTTCTGGTGGTGTACCAAAACCAAGAGTGTCAATGAGGGCAATTTCTTGGGTGATCAAATCACCAAAACGATTGAGACTAATAGCTTTAATCAGTTTCTCAACTACTGGGTAGATGCCGTCAATGTTTTGATCTTCAGCTATAAATAAATTAATAATCTCTAAAATATAAAAAAGCAGGTTGAGCTGAGTCAGTGATTTTTCGGTTTGGAGAAAAGGAAAAATGGTGATTGACTCTGACAACCATGAGTAATTATTTTTGGAATAGGTGCTGTATTTGATAACGTTACCTATTTGCAAGCTACCTAGACGGTGACTTTTAATATTTTTTACACCTTTGGCAAGACAAGTAATCTTGCCATAATCTTCAGTTAAAAGAGTTAGGAGGTAATCCGCTTCGTTTAGCCCGGTTTTTTTGAGTACAATGCCTGTTCCGGCGCGATGCCGATTCATTAAAAACTTAATTTTATGGTTTTGTCGGTTGACCAAGCAAAAGATTGGTCTTTTTTGCCATTAACCCAAATTTCGTAGTCCATGGGTTTGGTGCCAGGTTGCTTTTGAAGCAATAAGGTGTAGTTTTTGGAGGCTGGTACACTACTGGTATATTGAACGGACGTCTTAAGACTGTTTTTGGCATAAAGTGGATATTTGTTACCATAGAACCCTTCAAAAACCTGTTTATCAAGTTCTTCGTATTGGACCGGATCAACTTCGGTGCCGGTCATCTTGATTAGTTTAGAGCCTGTGGGGACGTAAAATCGGAACAAGTTGCGGTAAGTTGGTGCATTTAAGCAAAGATCGCCTTTTTCTAAATTACAGTTGGAGCCTGGGCTGGGGTTGGTGTAGGTGACGGTCACTTTATGTTCGACAACGGTGTTTTTAACATTTATTTCATGTTTAATTTTTTGGCGGATAAAGATATTGCTTTTGGCTGAAGCGAAGTTAGCATCATTGAGATGGAAATAATCTGTACTGTTGTCGACAGCAACAATTTTACCAGCAATATTGGCTTTTTCGGCGGCGGTCTGCATGTCGGTGTCTGGGAAGAAAACCATGATGTGTTTTTCCATCAAATTGCTGAAAAATGCTTCACCTAAAATTGGTAACTTGGTTTTGTCAGAACCCATAGCGTTGGCCAGTAGTGCATGCATCAGTGGGGCTAGAAAATCTTTTCGATTCTTCTCGATATAATTTCGGGGACGACCAGAAATCCATTCAAGATCGTAAATTATTTTGGGGCAACCGTCACAACGTTTATCAGGTTCGGTAGTAAATGTGCCGACACGGGTATCTAATTTACCCATGGTTTTGACCATGTCAATTAAAACTTGTGTGTCGATGGCGATAACAGCATCGAATTTGTCTTTTTGGCCCATGGCTTGATAATATTTGCTCAAGAAAATTTTCGCATCGGTTGGAAAATCTGGTGATAAATTACTGTCGCGAAGATTGAGGTAAGGTACGTTGATGTGGTAACTTTTGATAATTCGAGGGGCGGGAATAGTGCTGGCAAGTTTGTCGTCAATATCATAGATATTTGAAGCACCACCAGGAATCACCTTACCTTTATCCATCTTGATTGAGGCGTAGGCAGTCCAAAAACCACCGCTTGGTCGAAGTTCACCATCGTTTTGGAATACAATCAGATAATTGCGAGGCTTGTCTTTGCCGAGCAACCAAGAAGTTTTGGTCAAAATAGGTTTGCCGTCGGTAACTAATTTACGAACTTCGGCGAGGGTTTCTTTGGCCTTATTAAATTCTTGTCGGATTGCAATATCTTTGTAATTTTCTGGATATCGATCAATGTTTATGGTGTTGAGTGCAGTGTCAATATCTACTATCTTTTTTTCAATAGAATCGAGGTGGGGCAAAAGACCTTCAATTGATTGTGTCAAAAAAGTGATTCGATCCTCAGTGGTTTTACCACTATCAGTACTTGATCCTTTAAAGCCAAGAAAATCCTGATATGGCTCGATAGCTTTAATTAAGATATCACCAGTATCAAGGGCATCGTTGGCCATTTTTTGGAAAGTTAATCCGTCTTGGTAGTAATCTCGGGCAATTGGTAGTGTTTGGGCAAAGGCAAAATATTGATAGCGATTGCCGACTAATTTAATTTTGCTACGGAGGTTGTCTAATTGAACTTTGAGAGCTTTGAGATCTTTGTCGTTGATGGCGGTTTTAATTGGGTCAATTGAATTTTTGAGTTCTAAAACTTGAATGGAGAAATTTTTGGCAGGTAAATAAACTAGGAAAAAACCAGAAACTGCGGTGATAGTGCCTAAGATAACAACTATTGATAAGAAATTTATCAAAAATGTGAGGAACTTAGATTTTTTATTTGATTTGAGAGGGGGGGTAATAGGTGGGTTATCAACTGATGGGTTCGTGGTCAAATTGATTATTGTTTCGGTCATTTTTAAGTCTAACTAAAAAAGTGATAAATTACCAGCGGGACAGCATGGCGAAGGGGGTTTTGAGAATAATGCCAATTTCTTGACGAAGCGAACGGTTTTTTATGTACTTGGCGTCAAGCTCAGCTCTTTGTTCAAAATTCATATCGTTTCTGCCTGATGTTTGCCAGAGTCCGGTAATTCCTGGTTTGGCACTTCGAATAATGTCAATGTTTTCTTTAGACTTAGGAAATTGTTTTTCATATTCTTCCAATTCTTCTTTACGATAGGCTCTGGGTCCAACTATACTCATATCTCCTTGAAGTACATTGATAAATTGGGCCATTTCATCGATTGACGTAGTTCTGATAAATTTGCCGATTGGAGTAATTCGAGGATCTATATTCATTGGAAGTTTCCAGCCATCTCTGATGTATTGCTTCCACAGTTCAGGGTAATTGTCGCGAAGAAAGGCATCCATATCGTTTTTGTATTTGTAACCGTTATACATGGATCGAAACTTGTACATAATAAATTCACCATTGTTGCCCACTCTTCTTTGTTTTAAAAGTACTGGACCTTCTGAGGTTAATTTAATAATAAGCGCAACAACAATCAGTAGTGGGGAAAAAATTATAAGGCTAATGATTGCCAAGACAATATCGATTGTTCGTTTGGCTACTGTAAAAATCCAGATACGTTGGCGGAGAAATCTTTTAGGTGTGTGGTGATTGATCATTTTTTGAGGAAATATTTGGCGGTTTTGGGGTTGGCGGTAATTTGAGCTACCAAATCGCGAACGTGATCTGAATTTGATAGGTGGCAAACTAGTAAACCATCCTTGGTGTCTATTATAGCTAAATCAGAGACGTTTACCAAACCAATCAATTTGTTTTTTGAGCCACTAACAAGACAATTCTGGGAATTTATTGAAATAAAATTAGTGTCGGGTATTGAGGCATGCCCAAACTCTTTTTTAGGGAGCTGTTCGAATAATGTTTTCCATTCCCCAATATCGGACCAATTAAAAGTAGCTGGAACCAATAATAGATTAGCCGATTTTTCAGAAATGGCCACATCGATACTTAGGTTTTCCGAGTTGCTAAATATACTTGAGGCAATTTTTTGTGGTTTAGTAACAAGTTTAAGTTGTTTGTATAAATTAAAATATAGCGGTTGGTGAAGTAATAACTCTGACTCGAGTGTTTCGGGAGAGAAGGTGTACATACCGTTATTCCAATAAAGTTTTTCTTGGGAAAGTGAGTTAAAAATATCAAGGCTTGGTTTTTCGACAAACTGAGCGACGGTTAGGTTTTTATTGATGACCACATGACCATAAGAGGGGTTGTAGTTATTGGTTTTGGTACCAATCAATACAATTTTATTGGAATTAACGGCTAATTGATGGGCTTTCTTTAGGTTATTTCGGAACTTAGGGATGTTGGTGATTAAATGGTCAGAGGGGAGTGAGGTAACGGTGCATTGAGGAAATTTTTTGCTGATGATGCTAGTGGCGTAAATAATTGCCATAGCGGTATTCTTTTTTTCGGGTTCGACTATTATGTTGTTTGAGGGTATCAACCCATGACAAGTTGATTTTATTTTTTGAAGGTAGCGACGATTGGTGATTAGAAAAATTTGTTTGGGTGGAACAATTCCTTGGGCTCGATTAAGGGTGTCTTGAAGTAAACTCCGATGATTAAAAAACGACAAAAATTGTTTGGGGTGTGATGCTCGGGAAAGTGGCCAAAGTCGAGGTCCGGTGCCACCGCAAAGAATTAATATAATTTGTTTTGATGCTTTGCCCATTGTTGGTCAATTGTTTTTTTAAAGTTTAGCATAAACCTGGCTTCCGAAAATTTTTCAGCTTGATGGCGACAATCTTGAGAATTGAATTTTTTGGTATTAAATTTTTTTAGAGCGTCGACGAGAGAGAGGGTTGTCTGGTGGTGAAAAAAGACCCCTGTTTTTTGGGAAATTGTTTCGAGGTTGCCTCCCCTACCATAAGCAATAACCGGTTTGCCACAGGCTTGAGCCTCCAATGGGGTAATGCCAAAATCCTCAAGTTGAGGGCAAATAAGCGCTTGGCAATTTTGGTAATAATTGACTAGAGTCGAATCTTTAACTTGACCAACAAATTGAATTAATGGATTATTGTTTGATATTTTTTTGAGTCGATAAAGATCACGGCCAGTACCAACGATAATTAGTTTTTGATTTAAGGCCAAACAAGCTTTGATGGCCAGATCGATTTTTTTGTGGGGAACGAGGCGGGAGACAATTAGAAAGTACTTAGTGCTTAGTGCTATGTGCTTAGAGGGGCAGAAAAAACCTGTATTAATGCCGGGATTAATAATGGCTGGATTAATTTGATAATGTTTTTGAATACGATTAGAAACAGTTTTAGAGTTGCAGAGCACTAGATCGGGACGGCGGGAGTAAATTTTGTCGATATGGCGATAAATTTTTAATAGTGGTTGGAGAAGAAAATATTTTTTTGGGGTCGAGTATAGATGACGGTTAATATTGTGAAAAAAACAGACGAAGAGCGTTTGGGGCGGAGTGAGAAGGCAGTGTCCCTCAACTGAGGTGGCAGAAATAACTAAATCGTAACCGGAAAAATCAAATTTCTCGAGAGCGATGTCATAAATCGGTGTGTAAAAAATGGGATTAAGTTTTGAGAAGGGTAAATAGTTTATAAAAGAGGTAAATACTTTTTGTTTTTTTGGAAGCCAAGAGGTTTTTTGTGGGTCGTAAACTAAGGTGTATAAATCGGCGTTAGGATAGATTTTAAGAATGTTGAGCAATACCCGTTCAGCGCCACCCCATTGGTTGAGCCAATCATAAAAAATCGCTACTTTCATATAGTAAGTTGAAATCTCTGTTTATAAATTGAAAGAAGCGTAATTATATTTAAATACAGTCCGACCTGGGCGGGGATAAAATATCTACCCCAATGCACAGTAATATAACTTAAGGTTATTAGTTGAATAGTGGTAAAAATCATTAAAGAATTTTGATGAAGTATTGAAAGTTTATTATTTAAGGAAAATAACGTGTAAATAGTTAAAACAAGACAAGCCAAATAAATCAACGCAGACAAGTTAGAAGGGTTATCGAAACTTAGTATTCTTTGTGAATTGTAGTAAATTTTGTCAAAGATGTAATTATTTTTTGGGCCTTTTTGCAGACTAGTACTAGCGAATTCGTAATTAACAATAAATCGGTAACTAATTATGTTGTACAAGTTGTTAAACGTGTTTTGCCAAAGGTATGGGTTTAATATGATAAAAATTAACCAGGGAATAATATTAATAAGCAATATTATTTTAAACTTAGGGAGGGATTTTTGAGTAAATAGATAAATGTTTAATACGGCAAGTAAAATACCACCGTTAATTTTTGTTGACAAAGCCAATCCGGAAATAATTGCTTGTGTGACTAATTGATTTGAACCACTAGTAAGCAAAAGTGATATGGAGATCAGTATCAATAATAAAAGTAGACTGTCGGACACAGCGGTTACTAAATTGTAATCAATGTTGTGGTTGAAATTAAATAGTAGTAGACTACACAATATTCCTAATTTACCAAAAATTTTATAGGAAATATGCGCTATAAAAATAAAGCATAGTATATAAAAAATAAATGTAATGTTTCTGATTTTACTGATTATTAAGCAACGTGGCTCCTGGTTGGTGTAGAAATTACCTAGACATTCTTGATTCCATTTGACCATAAATTGCAAGTTGTCGTTAAAGCGGTCGTTGTAACCTAGGGCAATTAATTTTTCACGATTAAAAAAAAATCCAACTACATAATGGTAAAGGTGGGGTTGATCGTACGCCCAAGGAAGTGACCAAACACCTTGATTGTAATTGAATTTGTATTCGGACCAAAGTATGGCATTGCCAGTATAGTCAATTTCGTCCTGATTGTAATTTAGGCTCTTAATTAGCGGGATTTTAGTAAAAGCTATATAGCTAAAAAGAAAAACTGAAAGTATTAAAAACCAGTTTTTTATGATCACTTTATAATTGGAGTGTATAAAAAGATATGGTTTCAAAAGCGGTCTTCGACCAAGAATATTTTTTGACTTGGGTTTGACCTTTGATGATAAGTTTTTGACGCATTTGAGGGCTTTTTTGGAGAAGCCTAATCAGGTCAACAAGTTCAGTTGATTTGTTGGGATTAAAGTAAAGTACTGAGTCTTGATAAATTTCTGGTAAACAGGTGGAATTTGAAGCAATAACCGGACAATTTAGGGCCATGGCTTCTAAGCCAGTTAGTGAAAAACCTTCAATAAAAGACGGGTGAACTAGAGCCAGGGCTTGGGAATATAGTTTTGCAAATTCGGCATCAGGCAGATAACCCAAAAATTCAACTTGGTTGGAAACTTTGTATTTAGAAATTAACTTGTCGATGCGTAAACTAAAAACTGATCGGGCGCAAATAATTTTTAATTTTATCTGAGGCAGTTTTCTGAGGGCTTTGAGAACAATGTCGATATTTTTGTGGGGATAGAGATTACCGGTATAAAGAAGATAAGATTTAGGATTTAAGACGTATGATTTAAGAATAGGAAAAAAGGATGGGTCGACGGCTTCGTAGGTGGTGGTTATTTTTGCTGGTAATATCCTAAAATTTTTGATGAGATAGTCGCGCCAATAATTACTGGGGACGATTATAGAGCTAGTTAAAAAAATTATTCTAGTCATTAGTAAGTAACCCAAATATTTTGGCCAATATAGAAGCGGTGATTTGGTAGTGGTGGCGCCACCTTTGGAGAGATGACGGATTAAATCGTGAACAGTAACAACTGATTTGCCAAAGTAAAAAACAGGTTTATCTAGGTGTGTAAAATGAACTAAATCGGGTTTTAATTTTGTAATTAAGATAGGCAAAAAAAGTTGTTCAGCTATTGAATAATGTTTGAGTGGGGTAGGGACATATCGGTAATTGTCTTTGAGATCGGCGACAATTTCATTGACTAAATCTGGATACACCAGAAGGGTAAAATTGTATTTTTTAAAGTCGGGTGTGTTGATCAACGCCAACAAAAGATTCTTGGTGTAACGACCAATACCTGTGTGTTTGGGACCGTATAGTCGAGCGTCGATGACAATGTGTTTTTTCATAAATATTTGGCTTTGAAGACACGATAAACCTGGAGAAGGGTGATACCTAAATTGATTACAGGGTGTAAGACTACTGGGTAGTCTGACATTAAATTTTGCTCATAAAAAGTGCGCATGGCGGCGGTTGAAGCGAGAGCTGAGCGAACTTTAGAGGCTCGAGTGGCGGTTGACTTAGTTTTTTGAAGACCGGAACTAACTCCGTGGTAATGAATTATTTTGGCAGATGGATTAAAGAAAAGTTTGAAATTATGTTTTTTGAGTTGGTAACAAAAGTCTAGGTCTTCACCGAGGAAAAAATATTTCTCACTCCACCAGCCAATTGTCTCACCAACCAATTTTTTGACCATCAAAAAACAACCTTGACAACACTCGAGCTGTTGAACTTCTTTATATTCTTTGTAGTCGCCAAGATATCCATGGAAGAGTTTTGTCTGAGGAAAAAGTTTGGGAATTCCTAGTCCAAAAAAATGCCAAAAAGTGTTCCAAGGAGTGGGGAAGCCGCGATGGGTTTCGTTGGCCAACTTGCCGGTACTGGCTAAGGTAACATAACCAGTAGCTGCATCAACATTGTTATCGGATTCCATAAAATCAATCATTTGGGAAATTGTATCTGGGAAAAATTCCATATCGTCGTTACAAAAAAGGATATATTTAGTATTGGTGCTGATAAATTTTAGACCAAAATTATTACCACCAGAAAAACCAAGGTTTGTAGGTGAATAGACAAATTTAGGATTTATATTTGGCAGGTGTGGGTATTTTTTTTCGAGATTTTTGACGATGTTATCTGTGGCACCATTATTTACTATAATAGTTTCGATTCGATAGTTTTTTAAATCCGACTTATTTAAGGTGTCTAGACATTGCTCTAGGTAATGGCCAGAATTGTAGTAGAGGATGACAACACTAAGTATGGGTGATTTGGTCATAAATCTGATTTAATTTATCAACACTTTGGTCGAAAGAGTAATTTGTTTGGATCAATTTTTTTGCTGCTTGACCCATTTTTTGACGAAAATTATGGTCGTCAAATAGTTTGTAAACATTTTTGAGAATTTCGTCTTTGGGACAGACAATAGCGTGGTGGTAATTTTTTATTTTTATATTACCCATCCCCCCTTCAGGATTGGTAATTACTGGCAAACCGTAGGTCATTCCCTCGAGGAATTTATTTCGGGTGCCGCCTCCACTCCCCATAGGGGCTAAAAGTAGCCAACAATGTTCATAGTAGTACTGAGGATCGTGATTGCCAGACGTATCGGCTTCGGTAACGATGATATCAGTTGAGCTGTGCTTTCCAAAAGATTCTGGGGCATTACGCCCAACTATATAAAGTTTGGCTGTGGGGTATTTTTGTTTAATTTTTGGCCAATATTCTTTTAAGATTATGTCTGCTGATTCTCTATTTTGCATCCATTTCATGTTGGAAATTCCAAAAAGTATGGATGGGTAGTCGGTTTTTACAGTCTTGGCTGGTTGGTTAAAATATTCCGGGTCGACGGCGTCTTCAAAAACATGAATATCATGACGATTGGTTGACTTAGTCACAAAATCGCGATCTTCTTGACTGAACATCATTACAGTATGTGTTTCTTTCCAGTATTTAGTTTCCCAATATTTCAGCTTAAGGACGTCAATCCAAAGGATTGGGGCGATAAGTTTTTTCCACCCTGTCAGTCCCTCGACATAGTGTTGGTAGATGGCATATTCAATCGTGACGTCTACCATAATGAGTGGTATATCAACCTTGGGAATATTGGGCATGGGATACAAACAGTCACAGTGAATTAAATCGTAACTACCCGTATTTATTTCAGTTTCAATTGCTTTGCGAAAGTCAGAATTGATGTAGTTGATGAGTAAAAATGGATATAGGCTAAAACCGCAATGGAGTATATTCTGCAGGCTCCAAGTTGAACCACGCTTAACAATAATTACTTTGTGGCAATATTTTTTTAACTCTTCCAATCCGTCTTCGTTTCGACTATAGCAGATAAGGGTGATGTCGTTGGTTTGAGACAGGTATTTAATGGTAAAAAATGAATGTCTTTGACCACCAGACTGATGAAGTCGGGGAATGTAGGGGGTAATCATTAAAATTTTCCGTTTGGTTGTCATGGTGTCAGATTAACAATTTCTAACGAGTTATCAGTGTAGATTATTTTACCTTCTTTCTCCATTTCGTGACGATATTGATCGTTGTTTAGCGATAGAAGATAGATAGGATTGTTGGGGTGCTGTTTTTGAAGATTGGAGATATTGTAAACTTCGGTAGGCCAACCGGAACGGTTAGTTTGGTAGAGGAAGGCGGTATCGCCATTAAATGGAGCGATCACCAAGGCGTTTTTTGGCAGGATATCATTGACTATTTTTCCTGAAAAAATAATGTCTTCACGGTTAATTTTATAATAATTTTTTACTGTTCCCCAGGAGACTGCCAAGGCAGAACAAAAAATAGTCAAGGCAATTAGACTACCAACTATTTTTGATTTAAAAACAAAATTGGTGAGATAGTAAAGACCAAAACCGAGAATAATCGATATAAAAGGGGTAGTTAGAGATTGGTAGTAGTCGTGTCGGACATTACCCCCAGCAACTACGG
>JAGORQ010000050.1 GCA_018062705.1 Candidatus Shapirobacteria bacterium | reverse complement strand
TTTGGAGTATTTTAAATAATTCGTCCCGAATTCTTTCGCCAGCAATTTTATTAATCAGTTTGGCATTTTTAACAATCGATTCAAAAGTTTTTTCTTCAATCATGAAACCCAGCTGGGTCGCAATTCCCACCGCCCGCATCATCCGCAGAGCATCCTCCTGAAATCTGACATCCGGCTCTCCCACTGCTCTAATTAATCTATTTTTCAAATCCTCCTGCCCATTAAAAAAATCTTTTATTCTAGAATCTAGAATCTCGTTTCTAGTATCATTTTGAATTCCCATCGCATTTATCGTAAAGTCCCGTCGCTCCACATCCTCTCTCAAACTTTTGCCCCACTCTACTTTATCTGGATGTCTTGAGTCGGTATATTCTCGTTCGGTTCGATAGGTAGTTACTTCAAGAATTTCCCCATCTTTTCCCACGATACTAAATGTGCCGTACACATTTTCATAAAAGCTATTTTTAGGGAACAGTTTCTTCATTTCTTCAGGTGTCAAATTGGTGGCAAAATCCCAATCCTTCACTTCACGTCCTAATAGCAAATCTCTCACCGCCCCACCAACTACATAAATATCCGCCCCAACATCTTGGAACTTTTTCATTACTCTAGTGACTTTCTCCGGTAACTTTATATTATTCATATCTTTAGGTATATTTTACAGTAATATCTTGACAAAAAGTACACCTTGTATTAGAATTATAATGTACTGGCTGAGCGAAAGCTCCTCTTCGGCTAACACTAGTTAAAGCTGAGAAGCTGGTACTCAATTCAGCCCCTTCGGGGCTTTTTTGATAACTTGTAATGTGGCATTGTACTCAAGAAGTGTATTTTACCATCACCGATCTTTTCCAACACCACTCTTATCAACTTGCCCTTGGATTTAGCCACTAACTCAAAATGTCTTACCACCTTTTTATTACCATATTTAACAACTTCAATCGTTCTAGTTTGACTTATTTCTTTTGCTTTTTTAATAACATACGGTACTGCTGGCAGACAGCTTAATTTGAGGGTTACTTCTGGCACATTCCTCCATTCACGATTATTTTTAAATATTAAATGACGAAATCCGTTTGAATTAAAATATATTGTTTCGTTTAGCACCGGACAAAATACGGTTCCGATATTTTTATAAAATTTCTTTTGAACTACAATCAACTTTCTAACATTTACCACAATTTATACTACACCACTTTCTCCGGCAGTTTAATATCTTTCACATCCATTCCCTATTTTACATTAAGTCAACCAAAAATTTTACAAAGTTCTTATCTCAAACTGTACCCTACCTTTCGCATTACCACCAGTCACTCTGAGCTTAATCTCTCTGTTTGTAAACATTTGAAAATTGTCTCCCACATCAACCCTACCGCCAGTAAATTCTGCCATTAATGTTTGCATGTCTTTTCTAAGAACTGGACATTTACCACAAACTGGGCTGTCTTTAGCACAACAGTCAGGTCTATCTTGATCATCTAGTCTATGGACAACACACTCCTTTTCTATGCCTTCTTTTAATTTTTCAATAAGGTCTGTAGATTTCCCCAATGTTTGAATAATTCTCCTATCTAGTTTGTTTGTCATATTCCATATTATAACACATCAAATACACACAAAAAATCCCCCAACTATAGTCAGGGGACTTTTTTGCCTTACCTTCCCTGTCAAGGGGAGGTGTTCGCCTCAAGCGAACGGAGGGGTTGATTTACATCATTGGTTTCTCTGGTCGGGGAAGGGCTTCCTTAACCGCCATTGGTCGACCACCTTGGTCAGAATTGTCCAAAGCTTGCATTGCCGCCTGAGCTTCTTCTTCAGTTTCAAATTCTACAAATCCAAAACCTTTGGATCGGTGAGAAAATTTGTCAAATACTATATTGGCCGAGACCACTTTACCGTAGGCTCCAAAAAGAGCGGTCAGTTGGTCGTCAGTCATGGTGAAGGGAAGATTCCCCACAAAAAGTTTTTTTGCCATAAATAACAGCCTCTAAATTAATGATTACGGTAGCCAGGCTTAAAACTTGCCGTAACAAAATGAAGTATAACAAATCAGGGTCTTTTTACAATAAAATGACATAATCATGCAAACCATCGACTCTACCTGGTCTCCTTTAAAAATAATTGAGCTTTTAGCCGAAAATCGTCATATTGCCGATTTAAAAACTTTTTTATCGCCAGAGTTTCCGAAATCTAATCTAAAACTCAAGAAAGCTGTTACCATCATCAATCAATCAATTAAAAACGGTGAAAACATCCTAATCTACGGCGATTATGATGTCGATGGTATCACTGCTACTGCCATTCTTTGGCAAGCGCTCTATTCCCACACTAAAAAAGTCACCCCGTTTGTCCCTCATCGGGAACATGACGGTTATGGTCTCAAAGCCACTTCTTTTTTTCGTTTTCAAGAGGAAAAGGGGATTAAGTTTGATTTATTAATCACGGTTGACAATGGTATTGTCGCCGATAAAGAGATTAAAAAAATTCTTGATAAACAGAAAATTAAAATAATAATTACGGATCATCAT
>JAGORQ010000049.1 GCA_018062705.1 Candidatus Shapirobacteria bacterium | reverse complement strand
GAATAGAGGCAAGTATTATCATAGACACAATCAAACAATTTAGAGGTGTCAAACGTAGATTAGAAAAAAAATACGAAGGCGAAATTACTGTCTATGACGACCTAGCCCACTCTCCCGCCAAAGCAAGTGCCAGTCTCAAAACTTTACGCAAAATTTATCCCCACAATAAAATCATCGCTATCTTTGAACCAAACACAGGCAATCGCAAACTCCAAGCTATGCCAGGATATGACAATGCTTTCAAAGATGCAGATGAAGTAATTATTCCAACCCTTACAAAATTAAAAGTAGACCCAACTGACCCAGAACCACCGTTTGATGGCGAATTTTTAAGAAATGTAATTGCTAAAACTCATCCACATGCAACTTTTATTGAAAATGATAAAGCACTAATTGACTATGTAAAAAATAATACAGAAAAAGAAGACGTTGTCGTCTTCCTAGGTTCACATGGATTTAGAGGAATGATAGAAATGATTATTTCCCTTCATCAACCACCTCAGCTGTAACTACATCGTCTTTCATTTCATTAACTAACAAAGTAATACCACAGACATCACATTCAATTACATTTCCTACAGCCAGATTGATATAACTGGAAAGATTAACCTCATTTTGACATTCCGGGCAAGTTAAATGCATAACACAATGTAAAATTAATATTTAGAAAGGGGCAGGGGGGCCGAAATTAATAGACCCCTCCACTCCGACCTAGGTCGGAATATTCCCTTTTTAGGGAGAATAGAAAACAAACCTAGACTAATTTTACTCTAAACAGCCTAAAAGTCAAGCTAATATGATTACACCCCAAACAAAGGCTCAAAAATTGACTTCTGCGATCGGTCTAAACACCGATCTATATCTAAAACGCGAAGACCTACATCCTTACGGCTCACACAAAGGCAGGTCTATTCCCGTAATGATTGAAATTTATATAAAGGAAGGTTGGAAAGATTTTTGCATTTCTTCATCTGGTAATGCAGCACTGGCAGCCATCTATACAATCAAAGATTTAAATCAAAAATCAGGCAACCAAAATACTCTGCATGTTTTTGTTGGCAATCATATCAAACCAGAAAAATTAGAACGATTAGAACAGACAAAAGCAAATGATGAAAATATAATTATTGAAAAAGTAAACAACCCAAAACAGTCCGCATTTATAATGAATAAAGAAAGTAAAGCCAAAAATTTACGACAATCGACAGACGATAATGCTTTGATTGGATACCAAACACTGGTTGACGAATTATCAAAAATAAAAAATCTCACGGCCGTATTTATTCCTACTTCCAGCGGTACTACTGCTCAAGGTTTATATTTAGGGTTTAAAAAACATGGCCTTAGCCCTCAAATTCATATTGTGCAAACACCAAAATGCCACCCTCTTGTTGATAGTTCGCCTATTGGTAATTCCATTGCCAATGCAATTGTTGACACAGTCGGCTATCGCAAAGAAGCTATCCAAAAAATACTCCAAGAAACTGCTGGCAAAGGCTGGATAGCAGAAGACAAAGATATTATTGATTCTCAAAAACAAATTAAAGAAACAGAAGGGTTAGATATTTCTCCTAACAGTGCCCTGTCTATAGCTGGATTAAACTTAGCTCTGAAAGCTGGTTGGGAATTTGAGGGTACTGTTGTTTGTCTGGTTACTGGATTATAAGTTTATTGTCCATTCATCAAAACAATCTCTTCTCTTCCGTCAAAATCAACATCAACTGTGCCAATTTTAAGAGCTCCGGAAGTAAAGGTGCCAGAAAGTTTAAACTGTGATAATAATTTACCAGCAAAATTATATACTTTTACTTGCTTACTCGTACCATAATCAAGCGCCACAACAATTTCTTTATTTTTATCACCACTGACATCTCCTACCGCTACACCCAGCTCACCTTTTAATTTTCTAGTATCTACAAAAAATCTTTTACTAATTTTTGCTAAATTATTATCAAAGATAATTACTTCCGGACGAGAATTTCCGCCCACCCCAAAAATTACTTGGCCGTTTTTGGCTACACCCGGTGAATTACTTTCAGCTACGGCCACACTCAACCCTAATTTAAATTTCTTGCCAAGCGGAAATATTTTTTCTTTTACAACCCCGCCATGATAATTATAAACTACCAGTTCCCCACCCTTACCTTGAGAAACAACAACAGAATCAGTTAGTTCTCCACCCAATCTACCGATCGCAATATTTAATTCACCCTTATAACTACCATCAAAAGGAAAACCATCAAACCAAATTTCTCCGGCCGAATTAAAAATCTGTAATTTTTGCCCTGTAGCAATAATTTTTTCTTCTAATCCATCGCCGTCCAAATCACCATAATATATTTTGGCTCCACCCAAGATACCTTCTTCATAGATAAACAAACCATTACGAGAACGCGTGCCGTTGGTATTAAAAAAACGCACAAAATTACCGTTTTTAAACACAACGTTCTTCAGGCTTTGCACTGGTCTTAACATTACCAAACCATCTTTAGATTGGAGGTTTACCTGACTGACAATGGCGCCATCATTAACCGCTTTATCT
>JAGORQ010000009.1 GCA_018062705.1 Candidatus Shapirobacteria bacterium | reverse complement strand
CCTCCGTCGCCAGCTTCAAACCACTTCCCGCTTTAACCCCCAACTTCTCAAAACCACATATCTCTACCTCATCGAGCTTGATTATCAAAACAAATCTGGTCAGCTAGTAATTCCTCGGGAAATAGCTTTGGAACGCCTCTTAATCAACCTTTTGAAGTAGAAATATATACTATTATATAGTAAAGATAGGCACAATCTATTTTGATACATTCATTAGCACTCATTCATATCTACTGATAAAGATACTACTCAGCCTAGCCTTAGCCTGATCTCAAAAAACAAACTACTTCGAATGGATTATTTGTTGCAACTGTTTATGTATGGTCGGTGAACCCATACAGCGAGTGAAGTTTTCTTTAGCTTTTGATAACGGATTTGAATAGTCTACCGGACTGCCAAAAAAATCAGTAAAAATCCCCCCAGACTCTTCAATTATCACTTGAGTTCCGACATTGTCCCATATTTTGCTTGTACGCCCCATAAAAGCTCCATACTTACCTTTGGCAACTAGCATTCCATCAAATACACTACCAGTAATTCGCAGATTTCTAACACCTAATACAATCTTAGCGATAGTTTTACATTCTTCAAAAGTCATATCGGGATTTTCTTGGTGTCCATCTATTTCGTGGGTAACTAAACAAGAAAGTAGGCGGGTTTCTTTTGTTACTTCTAGTTTTTTATTGTTGAGAAAGGCTCCTTTTCCAGACTCAGCAGTTATTATTTCATCATAAAAAGGAAGTGAAACTCCACCCGCAATTGGCTTATCTTTGAATAACAAACCGATAATTATTCCGTATCCTGGTGCACCAACAGCAAAATTACTGGTTCCATCTATCGGATCAATAACCCAAGTGTACTCAGAATTATTATTAATTACACCCATTTCTTCATCGATTATGTTATAGCTAGGATAATCTTCTGAAATCCTTTTGATTATGTATTGACCTATATCCAAATCAGCTTGTGTCAAAACTTGGTTATTATCTCCTTCTTTTTCAATACCTGATACCTCACCAAAATAACGATTGGCAATTTTTGAAGATTCACTCAGAACACTTGTAACAAAGCTTGTATTGTTCATAAATTTCAGTATAACAAGAAATTTTTACAATGCTTTTAACGCTTGTGTTTTTGTATTTAATTAGCCATTATTAACTATTAATTATTAATTAATTTTTGTGACTACAAAAATTGTTAAACCTTGGGGTTTCGAAATAAAATTTACCGAAGAGGATTTGCCCTACACTGGCAAAATGGCCTTTACCCAAGCTGGTAAGCGCTGGTCACTCCAATACCACGACCAAAAAACCGAAACCATCATGTTGCTCTCTGGTCAAGCTAAATTCATTCTCGGTGACAAAACCATCGAGATGATGCCAAATGTTGGCTACACCGTCAACCCCAACACCCACCACCGTTTTATCGCAACCACTAACTGTGTCACCGTGGAAGTCTCCACTCCCGAGCTAGGTTCAACCTTCAGACTAGAGGATGATTATTCCCGTCCCACCGAAACCGAAGATCTCCGTTCCACCGCCAACCGTGGCTGGCAATCTAACCCTTCAACACAAACTTAATCCGTTCAATTAACGTCATTTTCTTTATCGGCTCAAATACTTTCTTTTTACGCTTTTTCTTTTTTATTGCTACTGGAGCAATTGGGATATTCTTAATTTTTGCCAAAATATTTTCTATTTCCTCCTGGTCTTTTTCAACATAACCCACTGGCTTTTCCGGCACTTTATTCTCTCCAAATAGTATTCCCGACCCCAAACTTCCCATAGCCAAATATACCACCCATTCACAAAATTTGACATTTATCATTTACCATTTACAACCATTTTGAGTGTATTATTTTAATATCAACCCATTTTTGGGATTTAGAGTTTAGTGTTTAGAGTTTTTATGAATAATATTTTGTGGTTCAAAGATATTCGTTTTGACGACGTCAATATCGTCGGTGGTAAAGGCGCCAACCTTGGTGAAATGTACCACCTTGGTATTCCAGTACCAAATGGGTTTGTCGTGACTGCCTCGGCTTACTTCGACTTTATCAAACAACACCAGCTCAAACTCCAGATCAGCAACATTCTCAAAACCACTGATATTGACAAGCCCGACCAGCTCCATCACGCCTCCCAAAAAATCCGCAAACTTATCAACGAGTTACCTCTCGACCAAAATCTGAGCCAAGAGATTATGAAGGCATACAAAAAACTGTCTGATTATGGCGGGCTCGTCAATTCCCCAGTCGCCGTCCGTTCCTCTGCCACCGCCGAGGACAGTGCCGACGCCTCCTTTGCCGGTCAACAAGACACTTATCTTCATGTCGTTGGTGAAGCCAATGTCGTTCACCGAGTTCGGAGTTGTTGGTCATCACTTTTTACCCCCCGCTCCATCTACTATCGCGTTAAAAAACATTACGATCATTTCAAAGTTGGCGTGGCTGTCCCTGTCCAAAAAATGATTAATTCTGAAGTCTCGGGCATTATGTTCACCCAGAATCCGGTCACCAACAATAAAAATCAGATTGTCGTTGAAGCTATCTGGGGGCTAGGGGAGTACATTGTTCAGGGCCGAGTTACCCCCGATCAATTCGTCATCGACAAAAGCAATTGGAACATCATCTCCAAAAACACTGTTAATCAAGACGTCCAACTTTTAAAATCTATTAACGAAACCAAGGAAGTGTCCGTTCCAAAATACAAACAGAACCGAGTCAAACTATCCGACACTGACGCCATCAAAATTGCCCGTATCGGCCAAAAACTTCACAATCACTATGCCAAACCTCAAGATATTGAATTTGCCATTAGTAAGGGTGAAATCTTTATTGTCCAAACACGACCCATTACCACTACCATAAGCAATCAAAAAACGCTTGACCATCAAAACACTGTTAATCAAAAGCCTGATTTAAAAGGCGAGCCAGCTAGCCCCGGCACCAGTTCTGGACCAGTTATTTTGATTCACTCTCCCAAAGAAATCAGTCGAGTCAAACCCGGCCAAATTCTGGTCACTTCCATGACTACTCCCGACTTTGTCCCCGCTATGAAAAAAGTCGCTGGAATCATTACTGACAAAGGTGGTCAAACTTCCCATGCCGCCATTGTCTCTCGCGAGCTAGGTGTGCCTTGTGTTGTTGGCACCGCCACTGCCACCAAGTTTTTAAAAGAAGGCCAGGTAGTCACCCTCAATGGCACCACTGGCGAAGTTTGGTTGGGAAATTTAGTCACCACCGACAAAGCCTCATCCGCCGACAATTTTATCGCCAACAATTCCCTCAAAAAAACTGCTACCAAAAAAATAATTACTGCCACCAAGGTGTTTGTCAATTTGGGTGAACCAGAATTGGCCAAGGAAATTTCCAAACGTCATGTTGACGGTGTCGGACTTCTCCGCGCCGAATTTATGATTGCCAACATTGGCGTTCACCCCAAAAAAATGATCACCGAAGGCAAACAAAAAGAATATATTGAAAAGCTTGCCAAAGGACTATTGGAATTTTGTAAAAACTTCAACCCTCGTCCAGTTATTTATCGGGCAACTGATTTTAAGACGAACGAATATCGCTATCTTAAGTGGGGAAAACTCTATGAACCAGAAGAACCGAACCCACTTCTAGGCTTCCGTGGTGCCACTCGCTATATTCACTCACCAGATGTATTTGCCATGGAGCTAGAAGCCATCAAAATGGTGCGCAACAAATACAATCTCAAAAATCTCTGGCTGATGATTCCTTTTGTTCGCACTCCTCGTGAGCTTGAATTAGTCAAAAAAATAATTAGTGACCACGGCCTTCTTCGCTCCCCCTCATTCAAACTTTACATGATGGTGGAAATTCCCAGCAACGTTATTTTATTAGACAAATTTATCGACGTCGGTATCGACGGCATCAGTATTGGTAGCAATGACCTGACCATGCTGACTCTTGGTCTTGACCGCGACAATGGTGAAGTCGCCCGCGACTTCAACGAACTTGACCCGGCCGTACTCTGGAGCCTCAAACGAGCTATTACCAAGGCTAAAAATCGTGGTCTAAATGCTTCAATTTGTGGCCAAGCGCCCAGCAATCATCCTGATTTAGTGGAAAAATTGGTCAAATGGGGCGTCACCTCAATTTCGGTGTCTCCTGACGCTATCGACCGCACTCGCGAGATAATCTCCTGGGCTGAGAAGAAGATTTAGGTTTTACTTCTCACAATCCACAAACCAAGTTCGCCATTAAACTCAAAAGTATTGCAAGCAACAACACCAATATGTCTAATTGTTACAGCCCTTGCTGACTCTGCAACCATATCCTCTCCAGGTCCAACCACTCTAATTTCTTTTCCCTTTACAGCACGAACCAACAATCCCTTTTCAGTCGACGTAACAGTAGAAACTCTTGCACTTTTATAAATTTTACGTAAATTAATGTCACCCTTTAAAATATTATCAACATTTATTTCCCCTTCGATCGGTATATTTACTCTTTCAACTCTAATACTCGTCCACTCACCATCTTTATAAAATACTGGTAATATAAAACCCGCCAAATTTTCAAACATTTCAAATTATACAACAAACTAGATCAAAAACAACCGCACCTGAGAGACTATCTCCTGGGCAGAAAAGAAAATTTAAAAAAACTATTTTGCTATGTTTCTAACTAAAACGCCGATACCCTTTACCGGATTACCTGAAGTAGCACCAAAGGAATCAAATAAATTAATCCTCCTGTTATTACCATTTAGAGTAATAAAATCTACCGCTCTCGACTTAATACCATTAATTTCTGTTCTCAAAGGTCCTCCACTAGAATCTATTGCGATATAGACATGAGCACCACGCACTCCTATCACTTCTATATCCCCAACAGCACTTGGCACAAACGATGGGTCTAGTTTTTGTCTTAACTCAAGAATGTCAATACTTCTCAATCCTTTGACCAAAGGGGATTTGCCAACTCTTCTGACGTTTTTACCATCCTCTAAAATAACTGGAAAAACATCAAAGACCAATTCTGTATTTTTAGCTCTCATTCCGAATTATACAACAAACTATATCAAAATTAAAATTATTGTCCAAAAGTATTTATCACTCTCAGTCCCGGCATTCCATTAACCGGATGGCCACTTATCAATAAACTGTCTTCATCAGTAAATGCTATTACCCGTTGGCCAGGTATTAAAGTTACCACATGCCCTCGACTAAAATAGTCATCACCTTCATGATAAAACGTTAAACAATCTTGTGGGTTACCCCCAGGAGGAGTAACGGTAATACCGCAACCTAGATCAGTCACTACAGCAATCGCCTCGGCAACCCCATCTAATTTTGTCACCTCAATTTTCCCCTTCTTAAGTTTTCTAGTTAATTGAACTCCTTCCGTTCTTGACGGCATATATCAAATTATATCACTAAGTATAAATTATCACCTAAACACACTAACTTTGTCTAACTTCTACCATGGCTGCCAAAAGATTCTTACTATAAACTTCGTACTTACCACTTTCTATGGTAATCCAGGTTGATCCATCAAGTCGCACATTAAAGCAGGTCTGTGGACTAGTCGACACCACCTTCACCTCACCAAATCCTAAGTCGATCCCCATCGATCCATTTTTTCTGGCCATAATCATACTGAACGGTAGCCCTCCCAATACTTCTCTATTATCTTTGCGTTGAATTCTGGATGCAATATCTTCTCCCGCTGTGATAGGTTCAAACACCTCCTCACCTATTTCAATTAATCCTTCAAGTGTTCTAACATTTACTTTCATCAAAGTATATTGTAACACTTCAAACAATCTAAGTAAACAGTATCACCCCCCAAACTCCTTATCCACTGATTCGTACAAGCATAGTCAATCCCGCGTATTACTCCAAAGTCATTCCCGCGAAGGCGGGAATCTATACAAACATTCTACAACCTCTGGATCCCTGCCTTCGCAGGGATGACTCTCTGATGTCTTCAAACATTAAATAAAAAATACAACAGTCATTTTTGCATACTTTTAGTAGTCATTCCCGCGGAGACGGGAATCTATATAAACAAACTTCAAATTCATGGATCCCTGCCTTCGCAGGGATGACCTTACGTCACCACACAATATCTTTGTATAGATCAATCCATTCTGGATTTTTTGTTTCAATCAGTTTTATTTTCCACTCCCGTTTCCATTTTTTAATTTGTTTTTCTCGAATAATCGCTGATATTGGATCTTCATGGACTTCAAAATAAACTAGATTGTGAACAGAATATCGATCAGTAAAACCTTCGACTATTCCTGTTTTATGTTCGTAAACTCTTCTGGCTAAATTTGAGGTAACACCTGTATACAAAGTTCCGTTTTTCTGACTGGCCATTATATAAACCGAAAAATATTTAGTTTTTAGAACCATATATCAAATCATTCCTGCAATCAACTCTAACGTCAATCTCGCGTATTACTCCAAAGTCATTCCCGCGCTTTACTCCAAAGTCATTCCCGCGCAGGCGGGAATCTATATAAATACAATCACCACCTCACCCCGAGTATCACCCCCAAATTCTCGGTCCACCGACTCATACATCTTGGTCATCTCCCGGACTATCCGCACATCCGTATTGTCACCATTAACTTCTTGAATTATTTTTATTGACTTTTCCACTCGAAGCGGGGAGTCGTAAACCACCTTTACCCCTTCAAAATCCTTATATTTTTCCAAAAGCTTTTTAATATCACCCTCTTTTTTGGGCAAAAAACCCAAAAAACAAAACCTTGCCACTGGCAAGCCTGACAACACCAAGGCATTAATCACCGCACTTGCACCTGGCAGTGCCGTATATTTTACGCCTTCGTCATGGCATTTTTTAACCAACAACCATCCCGGATCAGAAATCAACGGTGTCCCAGCATCAGTCACTAGCCCCACCTCCAATCCTTCTCTTAGCCATTCCATCACTTGAGGAATTTTTTGTCTTTCCACTTCATCATAAAACGACACCAATTTTGGTTTATTGGCTATTTTTAAGTTTTGCAACAACAACCCAGTTTTTCTGGTATCTTCGCAAAGCAAAATATCCAATTGTTCCAATGTTTCCACCGCCCGCAAAGTAATATCCTTCAAATTCCCTATTGGTGTTGAAATTATGTAGAGCATAAATCAAAAAATTTTCCGCCTTAATTAGTAATTCGTAATTCGTAATTATTAATTAAATTGCCTGATGACCGCCACCACCTTCCCCTTAATCTCTACCTCAGTCACATAAATGGGGGACATGGTAGAGTTTGCCGGTTGCAGTCGAATTCGATCTTTTTCTTTATAAAACCGCTTCAGTGTCGCAAAGCCATTTTTCAGCACTGCCACCACGATATCACCATTCAAAGCACTGATTTGTTTTTTAATTACCAAGTAATCTCCCGACAGTATCCCATCATCCACCATCGAGTCACCCTTAGCCTGCAGTACAAACGAATCTTCCCCTGGCTTCACATAAGTCGAATTAACCATTAGGGTAGCTCCTGGGTCAGTATAAGCCTCTATAGGCTCACCACAAGCAATATATCCCAAAATGGGCAATTCCAAATTGCCTCCATATTTACTGCTAGCGGTGTTTGGTTCATCCAAACCAATCACTTCAATTCCTCGAACCGCCCCACGATAACGTCTAATCATCCCTTTTTTCTCTAAAGTTGCCAAATGCTCATGCACTGTCGCCAACGACGAGAGTCCCAAAAACTCAGCAATTTCTGTTAATGTAGGAGCATAACCATATCGAGCAATGCTCTGACTGATATATTCCAAAATTTGTTTCTGACGTTTATAAATTACTTTAGCCATACTTAAGTTTAACCAAACATTACCCGAAGTCAAGAAGATGATCATCCTTTTTTTAACTATCCTACTGTTCGGTCAATTTAGACCTGCTTTAGCGACTAATGAATTTACCGTCAACCAATCCATTTTATTTAGAGTAAATTCCGACAAATCTGCCAGCGTGGCCCAATCAGTCACTCTAGTTAACAACCTCTCTCAAATTTATCCTCAGGATTATTCACTTAGCCTCACTGGACCAGTTATAACCCTGACCTCACCTCAAATTAACCCTGATTTTCAGATAACCAAATTTAACCAAACAGGAAACCAGTCAAATATTAATCTCCACTTGGTCCGTCCAGGAATAGGTAAAGACCAGTCAACTAATTTTTCTCTAAATTACACCATCAAAGATTTTGTCACTACTAAGGGTAAAACCAATGAAATATCTTTGCCTGCTTATCAAAACAGCTTACTACCCGCCAGTATCACTGCCGCAATCGTCGTCCCCGCCAATCTGGGCGATTTGTCCTACTCATCAGTTCCTGTTTTAAGTACCCACAACCTCGGTGACACCATTGAAATAAAATTGAATTTATCAAATGTTTCCAACAAAATATTACTAGTGTTTGGCAACCACCAGCTCGTCAATTTTAAATTAAAGTATTTTCTCAAAAACGATTCTCAAGTAATTACCAACACTGAAATTACCATCCCTCCCGACACCAACAACCAAAGTATTTATCTCAAAGACATTCAGCCTCGACCCAAAAATATTAAAATAGACCCTGACGGTAATTGGCTGGCTGAGTACCAATTGAATTCTCGAGAACAGATTGAAGTTAATGTTGGTGGTCAAGCCAAAATCTTCCCTTCACGCCAAATTAAAACTGATATTGATTCTGCCAAATATCTCACTTCCCAAACTTTTTGGCCGGTCAAAGACCCGCAAATTACCGCTATTTCCACCAACTTTACTACTGCTCGTCAAGTCTACAATTACACCGTCAAAAACTTAACTTACGACTATTCTCAAATTAATAATTCCTCTAGAAAAGGAGCGCTTTTTGCCCTAAATAATCCTCAAAATTCTATTTGTACTGAATTTTCTGATTTGTTTGTAACCCTTACTCGAAACATCGGAATTCCCGCTCGTGAAATCGAAGGTTATGCCCTCAGCAACAACCAAAAAGTCAAACCAGTCAATCCCAACTCTGATATCCTCCATTCTTGGGCTCAATACTACGATTCCACCACAAAAACTTGGAACTCTGTCGATCCAACTTGGGAAAATACTACCAACGGTATTGATTATTTTACCGATTTAGATCTTAATCATTTGACCTTTGTGATTCACGGATTAAGTAGTGATTACCCACCACCACCTGGTGCCTACAAATCAGGAAACGACGTCAAAACGGTTGATGTAGATTTTGCCACCGAAGAAATTCCCCTCATATCCGTTCCGCCATCTTTTACCTTATCCCAAGACTCCATTCAAATATACAATCCCAACAACCACAGCCTCAACCACCTTCAAGTGGTAAACAAAAAACTTAATTGGACAGAATCAATTGATACACTGCCCCCGTTTGGCAAAACAACTGTTCCTCGTCCTCAAATAAGTTTTTTTCAAAACGCACTTCCCACCAACCGGTCTTATGTTTTCCAAGTCAGCAGTGACGAACTTTACAGCACCAGCACCACTACCCTTCAAAACAGTAGTCACTTTCTTGATTTAACTATAATTATCGCTGTTTCCATCCTGTTGCTCTGTGTTGGCGGTATAATGTTAACAACCCAAAAAAAATAATGAAAAAAATTCTCAAATTTACCCTACTTTTTTCTTTTGCCCTAGTCTGTCAAAACCAATTCTGGCAAAACTTTCAGTTCAGTCACGGAGTTGAAACTATTATAAAAGTCGCCCTCATTTACACCATTTTTGAATTATTTCTCAAACCGATTCTCAAACTATTGCTCCTCCCCATCAATTTATTAACCTTGGGGTTATTTCGACTAGTTATCAACACTGTTGGGCTGTATTTGGCAGTTTTCTTCCTGGCCGATTTTGCCGTCAACGACATCAACTTGCCATCACAAAGTATTTACGGTTTGGCCCTTCCCCAAATTCAATTTGGCGGTTTTCTGTCGTTTCTGATAAACTCCTTTTCTACCAACATTATTGTCGGTTTCTTTAAATTTATATTAAAATCAAATAAGGTAAGCAAAAAATGAAAACCACCATCACCATTTTCCAAATAATCTTAGCCATCAGCCTGATCACCCTGATTTTTCTTCAATCCAGTGGCGACACCGATGGTCGAAGTAATTTACTGTCCGCCACAGTACCTCAAAAACGAGGTTGGGAAAAAATAATCTTTTATTTTTCCATCATTGTTTTAGTACTTTTTGTTGCTGTTTCGGTCATTCAAACTATCAGTTAAATTGCCATTGTTCAAAAAAATTCGTTTTACTAGTGAATATCTCTACTATTATCTTAAGAAAAACTTAGTTTATATAATTCTCAGCACCCTGATAGGCTCCTTATTGTTTGTTGAGAGAAATTTTTTAATTAGCCAATACAACCGCTACTTTACCAACCAAAAAACTATCGGGCTCGAAGGTTTGTACACCATCAACACTCTTCCCTTAGAAATTACCCAGTTGATTAGTTATGGACTAACCACCACCAACAACAATAGCCATATTACTCCTTCATCCATAGTCAAATCGGTTGAAGTTTCCGAAAATAATCTAGTTTATACTTTTACCATCAACGACAACTTCTATTGGCACGACGATCAAAAACTAACCAGTTACGATATCAACCTCCGTATCAATGGCATCAAAACCGAGCCAAAAAACAAAAACACACTAGTTGTCACTCTCGACAACAATTATTCCCCTCTATTCAACATTCTGACCCGACCCTTATTTTTGGGAAAATCACTCATTGGCTTGGGTGAATATCAGGTTATCAACTCGACTTATCAAGATGGTTTTTTCAAAACACTCACTATTCAGTCATCTAAAACATATCAAAAAATTAGTTATCATTTTTACCCGAACGAAAACGATATTAACAACGCCTATAAATTGGGTGAGGTCGATGAAATTCAAACGACTGCTTTAGCTAGTGAATTTTCTGCCTGGCCAAAAACAAAAATAAACCCAGAAATTACCACCAATAGCTACATCGCCATTTTCCTCAACACCGAAAAAATTAACAACAAACAAGCCCGTCAGGCGCTAGCCTACGCCACCCCCAAAACAGACGACAAAAATGAACGTTGTCTTGGACCTATTTCACCTAGCTCTTGGGCCTACAATTCTCAAATAAAAGAATACAATTTCAACATCACCCGAGCCAAAGAATTGTTTGACAAAAATCGAATTGAAAAAATAAATTTATTAGTCACCGATAGAAAACTCCTACCCATTGCCGAACAAGTCAAAGAAAGTTGGTCTCAAAATTTAAAAATCAATGTCACTGTCACTTCAAATTCCAACAGTTTAGACAACTCAGATGCCATCTTGACTTTTGCTCCAATTCCTAGCGATCCTGACCAGTATTTTTTTTGGCACTCAACCCAAACTAAAACCAATTTGTCTCAGCTAAACAATTCGCGAATCGACAAACTTCTCGAAGAGGGCCGACGAGTCTATGATCAGCAGGAAAGACGCGATATTTACTTGGATTTCCAACGATTTCTGCTCGAAGAATCTCCCGCAATTTTTCTCAAATTCCCTACCACCTATTTTATTACTAGGGTAAAATAGTCTATGGAAAAAATTCCTCATCTCGATCCAATTGGTTATTTACTAATTTTTACACTCTTATTCAGTCTGTCTTACGCCGGCTACCTGTCTTATAAAAGTATTGATTGGAATGTACTCAAACGGGTTGAACAGCAATCGGTATCTGTCCCGGTGTCTCTTGGTACTCCAGCTACAACTTCTGCCACCCCACAACCAGCTTCTCCTTAAAATTTTTGCTCATTCTTTTTATCTCAGCCTCCCGTTTACAGACCTCGGCTCGAGTACCCCACTTTTCCGAATACACCAACACTCCACCACCATTAATCTTAGTATATTTTGCCCCCTGACTTTTTCCATTATGTTGCTTTAATCTTCGCTCCAAATTATTTGTCTGACCAGTATAAAGTGTCCCCCGTGCTGTTCTCAAAATATAGACAAAAAACATTACTAGACATTTTATCATCCTGTTATATAATTCCACAAAATGACGCAGTATCTTTTTGCCCTCTCTCATGAAGGAATTCAACACCCTGATCCAACAACCTACTTTATTTTCTGTTCCGATCTAGCACTTGAAGACTTAAGACGAAAAACTATCGCCGAAATTTTGCCCACAGACCAAAATCAATGCAAAGTCTGCCGAGCCACCCTTACCAAAATCGATGGAATAGAAGCAGTTAAATTAATGGAGCGACGTCACCGATCACCTCACTAGCATGGACCAACGGGTTAACATTCTCATAAACTTTTTTAATTCCCCCATTTTTATCAATCAAAATACTTTTCCTCAGTACACCTTCAAATTCTCTACCCATAAATTTCTTTTTACCCAAAGCACCATAAGCCTTTATAATTTCCTTAGTTTCATCACTTAATATTGGGAAATTTAAATTATATTTTTCGGCAAATTTTTTGTGCGATTTAACCGAATCTTTGGAAATTCCAATAATTTGCACACCCAGTTTTTCCAGTTCATGAAAGCTATCTCGAAAATTACACGCTTCCTTGGTACACCCTGGCGTATCATCCTTGGGATAAAAATAAACCAGCACAATTTTACCCCGATAATTAGACAATTTCCTCACAACTCCATCTTGATCGGGTAATTCAAAACCAAAAGCAAGCATAAAACATTATAGCTTCTTTAATAACTCTAATTTGGTTCTTGTCCAACCTTTTAACTGCTTTTCTCTTCGCATCGAATCTAATCTTGTTAAAAATTCCTCTTTGTAAACTAATTTAAAACTTTCATCAAGCCTTAATCCTTTTCTCGAGATTATTCGTTTGACCAGTATAAAGGCTGTTATCGGAACTTCGTAAAAAATAGACATAATACATACTATCCTTCGACTTCGCTCAGGATGTTCGACCAGACATCCAAACATTTATTCCTAAATAATAGGCTATAGCTGTGAGCGAGTCACGAGTGTAACGAGCGACGAGTCGAACAGTTGCCCCACATGGATTTGAACCACAATAAACACCTCCAAAGGGTGCTGTCCTACCATTAGACGATGGGGCATTATTTACAAATTTTTAAAAGTTCCTTACTTGGCCCCAAGTGTCGATGTCATCGACCGATGGGGCAGTGATTATCACTAAGGTGCCGCTGAGAGGACTTGAACCTCCACACCTTGCGGCATACGCACCTCAAGCGTACGTGTATACCAATTTCACCACAGCGGCGCAAAGCACTATATTTTAGCAAACAATCTACCAGAATACTCATTTTTAAGCTTTTCGTATCCAGACGATTGTATCTTGTGAAACTTCTGATGTTGAAACTGTCACAAAGTTTTTCAAAAGTTTCATAATTTTAGCCACTTTAGACCGTTCATGGCCACCCCTTGCTTCCCAGCTAGTTTGCATCGACAGACTATCCCAATAAGCCGGCAGTTTTGTTTCCGCATTGTCCAAAATCAGCATGCCACCAATCTTAATTTTGGGAATCGCCACCAGCATACAATCACGACGCCAATTACCATCCACCAAGCAAATATCTACCGTTTTATCTTTTAGCTCATCAACTATACTCAGATAATCTTTCTTAGTCTGCGCCAACTTGTAAACCAACCCTGATACTTTTCCTACTTTGTTCTTGACAATTGAATACCACGACTTGTCATGTTCCACTGAATAAATTTTACCTACCCTGCTAGCAAACCACGTAGTACTTTGTCCGCTCCCAAACTCCAAGTACACATCAGTCTTTCTTACATTTTCTTTCAACAGCTTAACCACATTCTGAGTCAACCAAGGGACTCCGGGATTATTTTTTTCAAACCATAATCTTTGAACAATGCCAACCCAAAATCGCCATTTAAAAAACTTTTTTATGTATGTTCTAGTGAGGATACTTTTCCAATTTCTCACCCAAGAAATTAATGAAGTCACGGTGGCCACTGAGGGATTCGAACCCCCGACAACCCCGATGTAAACGGGATGCTCTACCAACTGAGCTAAGCAGCCTTTCTGACCTCTATTCTACCAAAAACTCTCCATAAAACTATTTTTTAACTCAATATACCCTATAACTAGCATTATAGGTGTATAATCGGTGTGTATGCGACACGGACCAAACAGATTAATACCATTCCTTTCAACTATTTTTTTTATTGCGGCCTGTACCTACAATCCAAACTCCATTGTTAATTCACAAGGAGAGGTTCAAACCATGACCCCAGCCACTTCACCTTGTGTTGATGCTAATTTACCCAACCTACGTCAAGTTTACGCAGATCAAGAAGTTTTTGTACCAGGAGCTATTAAGTATGACTTTTATATACGACCAGATTTAAGTGCTACAAATCTCGATGTGAACAGATGTATCACGGTGGTAGATACAAAAGTTATCGATGATAACAGTTCAAATCACGTTGTCACTATCAACGTACCCAAAACAATCCGTATAGACCCAGTCAGCCTAGCTTGCGACAACCACACTGACATGAATACGCCTTATGCCGATCAAACATATTGCCGTGACCACGGCATAGGCATCCCCATATTAGTTGATGGCGACCCACTCATGCTTAGACCAAGCCCGGACGGCAATCAGGTAATTGTACCTGGAGAAAGGGTTAACCAAATATTAACCAGAATTATAGCCAATTTGTCTGAGGAGACTAACGAAACACACCAAATAGCCATAATAAAAACAGAACATAAGATAACACTAAGCCAACAAGAGACAATTAATTTAAGAAATGGCTTACCCACTAGAACATCAACCCCCAAGCCAACCAGCATCCCTCAAGCGACAGTCGAAAAAAGCACCAACTACACTCAAAACACCTACGTTACCGACAATCCTGTAGGTCTGGAATCAATTCCCGTTAATCCGGTCACCGAACTTAAGGCATTGATTAACAATCAAAAAATAAAAACTTTAAGAATTTATTTTGATCCAGAGGGGGATTTATACCAACAGTTAAAACTTGAACTAAATAAACCTTCACCAGACTTAAAATCGATAAGTGGAGTTATTAAAGAAGCTCAAAAACAAGTCGACCATCCAACCAGAACTATGGCTAAAATTAGTATCCTCTCAGCACTCGGACTAGCTCCTCCAATCCCTGCAGAAACAATTGGCGACATTACAGCCAACACCAAAACTTTAACCGACGTAAGGTTGCTACCTTTCAAATCATTACACCGAATGATAGGCATTGACCCCAACAATCAAGATATTATTATTACCGATTTATTAAGTAAAACAGATTTAGCTGATATTATTTTTAATACACCCGGAAACCAGTCGGCTGCCAGCAGTCTTAACGATACCTTAAAGCGAGACCAACAGACCTATTTTACCGGTACCAGAAAAGATAATAGTGGATTTTACTTAGCTTCTCCGGAAACTACCACCGCTTTTTATTCATACACAACCGTAGACAATCTTCAGCAAAACATCACTCGACTTGGATTAGCCACAAACAATATGATAAATGTTGGCATATTCAGTTCAGACAACACCCTCACTTTTACTAATGCCACAGTCCTACCAGCTGGTACATATCTTACTTATGAGGCAATTTGGTCGAACAACAACCTGCCAGTTGTAATCGCCCACACCGGTTGGGAGGAAAACCAAATCTTGTTGGTTGGACTAACTGGCGATGACGAGACTAGTCTAAATAATGCACTAACCTTAGCCAGTGGTTCAATAAAATTTTCTGAACTAACTATTGCTGTTCCAATTCACAATATCGCCTCACTCCGCTACTACGATGAATCACAAGTTACACCAACCCCAACCTACACAACCACTCCAACAGCCACCTTTTTACCCTAAATATTCTAAGCGTTAGACAAGCAACAACCCGCGACCTCCCCGCTTAGCGGGGCGCTCCACCAATCAATAACTTAAAGTGATTACCACTTTGATGTTATAGAAATCTTCTTTGAATATTTTCAGTAAATCCTATGTAATACTTTCCGGTATTTAAACTTTGCAACACATACACAAAGTACATTGAGCGAGAGACGGGACTCGAACCCGCGACCTCCCCGCTTAGCGGGGCACTCCACCAATCAACACTTTAAAACTGTTTCCACCTTTATAGCTTTTAATTTGTTTCTCCCGTTTCATCGCCAGCTTTTTATCCGAATATTTTTCGGTAAGTACCAAGGAAAAAGGTCCATATGTTCGGTCAAATACCGAATTACCACTTTGATGTTCTAGAAATCTTCTTTGAATATTTTCAGTAAATCCTATGTAATACTTTCCGGTATTTAAACTTTGCAACACATACACAAAGTACATTGAGCGAGAGACGGGACTCGAACCCGCGACCTTCTCCTTGGCAAGGAGACGCTCCACCAATTGAGCTACTCTCGCAAATTGTTAAAACGATCATAGCTTAAACTGCGACCTCCCCGCTTAGCGGGGCGCCTAACCAATTGAGCTACTCTCGCAAATTGTTAAAACGATCATAGCTTAAACTGCGACCTCCCCGCTTAGCGGGGCGCCTAACCAATTGAGCTACTCTCGCAAATTGTTAAAAACTAATCAAAAACTTAATTATTATAAATCAAGAATTATTTTTTTTAATTCTTAATTAGTAATTATTAATTATTAATTAATTCTGTGCCGAAGGTTGGACTCGAACCAACATCCCAGGTTTTTCAGACCAGTGCCGTGACCATCTTGGCTACTTCGGCTTGTCTCGCCACAGGCGGACTAGAAGTATTTGTATTTTAACAGATTTATTTTCAAAAATCGTTTGTATTCCCAAAAAATTACCAACACCAACAGTATCCACCTAACTGTCTCCATTGACGGCAAAAACGGTGCCCCGGTCCATCTCCCATACTTAATGTAGCCAGAATAATTTAACATCATCAACATTTGACCCAAAAAGATAATTGCCCAACTACTTTTCTTCAACCCACCAATAGGGAAAAACAAATAAATCCAACTGTAATACCACAGGTGAAGTGGTTTGACCGCATTTAACAACAAGATCGCAAACCCCATTAATTTAAATCCCTGACGGCGCCATTTCTCGTTCAAAAAATATAACGGCACCCCCAACACTGTCACAAACTTTATCAATACTGACAAGCCCAACAACACTCCGGTCCACAGCCTATTTTTTTGACTTACAATAAAAGTCATCAAAAACACACAAATCATCAACAGGTCGTTATGATTGTTAACCAACAATTCAAACTGCAGTAGGGGATTAAAAAACCAAATAGCCAAGACCGTGTTCTTTTTTTCCACAATTTTCATTAGCAACCACCCCGTCAGCAAAAACCACCACCAATTTAACAATTTCCAACCAAAAAATAATCCCAAAAATTTACCACCTCCGACAATTTTTACAAACAAACTTGTATATCCCAAAAACACTGGCCCGTAATAATAGGTTATCGGAATATTATGTAATTTATAATACACATTATCCACATTTTTAACAAAAAATAACCACTGGTCTTTTCCAAAAAACTCCTTAGGCATGACTACATACGGATTAACTTTGTAATCAACCACCATCTTGCCAGAATATAAATAACTAAAAATATCGTCTGAAATAAATGGATATCCCAAACAAGCCACTAGCTCAACTATTGCTATTAACCACCAAACTTTTTTAGTAAGCAAGTTTTTATCTGCCCTCAATAACCACCAGACTTGAAGACCAGCTAGAAATACCACCAATATTGGCCAAACTAGCCACAACGACTCTCGGTTAGCTACTGCCCAATCGGCCACATCCAGCATAAAACCAAAACTGTGGTGTGCTGGAACCAACATGGTTATTATCGCCTTGTTTACCCATAGATACGAAAAAATACCCAAGCATAGCCACAATAACAGTGTCGATATTAGAACAAAATAAATCACCAGTGCCGCCAAGAAGACTCGAACTTCCACGCCTTACGGCATACGCTTCTGAAACGTACGTGTATACCAATTTCACCATGGCGGCAAAACTATCTCATGTATTATCTCACGTCCACTTCCAGATTTTAAATATTTTTCTAATTTCCTGGCTTCAGTATAACTATTACAAATCTGAACAAACACAATACCAAAAGGAAGAAGGTTTTATTTCACCATGGCGGCAAAACCTTGTGTATTATACCAATGATGCACCAATCATGGCTTGTCACTACTTTTTTACTAATTACCCTCGGCAGTTGTGCTTATCAATACCGGCACACCACCCCGACCAATTTTCACCAACTCAACGAAATGGAGTTAGTCCACCAACTCGACCGAATGAATCAATACCCACCCGCCACTTACCGTTTGGCCCACATTATTGAAGCTAGACCCGAATCAGTAATATTGTCCAAACTACAAACCAACTTCATTGACGTATTTGACATTAATACTATATTCCAGGAATACTACTGGCCAATTTTCCTGCCTCTATTTTTATATGGCTTATTCAAAATAATCAATTCAAACAATCCAAAGCTTTTAATTACATTCTCCATCCCCATAATTTTGCTGACTTTTATAGGCCACCAATCTACTGTCGGCCCAGCTTGTCTTTATCCATCAATTACTCTTTGTATTTTTTATGGCATCTATCGGCTCAAAAATTAACTACCTCTATTTATTTTTAATTCTATTTTTTGCCAGTTTTATTTATTTATATAAACTAGCCTCCATTCCATCTGGCACCTATTCCGATGAAGCCACCATTGGTTACAATGCCTACTCTATTGCCACTACCGGCAAAGACGAGTATGGCCAAACTGCCCCCATAGCTTTCCGCTTTTTTGGTGCCTACACCCCACCACTTTACGTTTACCTGGTTGCTCCGCTTATTAAAATATTTGGTCTCAATACATTTTACTTACGCCTACCATCCATAGTTTTCACTTTAGTTGGTATTATCTTAATTTATCTTTTTACCCACAATTTATATACCTCCCTCCTTTTTGCTATCTGTCCTTGGGTAGTTTTCAATGCCCGGCTGGGCTACGAAGTTACTGCCGGCTATACCATCTTCTATTTAGGTGTTTATCTTTTTTACCAAAAATTTGTTCACTCGAAAATTTCTTATCTCGGATTATTTTTACTTTCACTTTCTACCTATGTCGCCCACCCAGAGCGCTACTTGGTGCCAATTTTTTTGGTTGTCACCTCAATAGTTTTTTATCGGCAAATATTTATCAAGACCAATTTCATAAAAATAATAATCGGCTCGACAATACTTCTTGTTAGCCAAATTCCCAACCTCATTCTACTGTTTACCCCCGCCTTCTGGGTCAAAAATACCACCTTTATTCTTAGTGACTTTATCTCCCAATATTTTACCTATATTTCTCCAAAATTTATTTTTGGGCCATCACCAGATATTAATCTTCAGCACACCCTTCCCGAAATTCCGCTTTTATATTCTTGGTTAATAATTCCTTTTTTTATCGGTCTATATCAGCTATACAAAATAAAAAAAACCGATTGGGGCAAATTTATAATCATCCTTTTTCTATTATCACCAGTCCCCGGTGCCTTCTCGGGCCACTTTATTTCCATCCAGCGGGCCATACCACTTATTTTTCCCATCTTCTTCATTATTTCTCTTGGCTTAAAACCAATTCCAAAAATATTTTTTCCTTTCCTATTTATTTTTTCCCTTGTTATGTTGTGGCGCTCCTACTTTGTTTTTTTCCCAATTAATCGCGCTTACTGGTGGAGTTATGGTTACGATCAAGTTGCTTCTATTTCCCAACAAAACCCCAACACCTTCTATGTTTTTGACAATACCAGGAACCCAGCCACCTACATGTCATTTTTATATGCCCTTCAATACCCGCCTGCCCAGTTTCAGTCAAACTTTTCAACTAATTTTGTCAAAAATTATTACCGTAACCCACCATACAATGGCAACTACACCCTCAACAATATTTCCATCCATCCAATAAATTGGGAAAAAGATATTTACCAAGATTTAGTCATAGTCGGGGATTCACTCACCATTTCCGACTCTCAAGCCAAGGAGCATTTTTTGACCAAGATTTGGGAAATAAAATACCCTGATAATAAAATTGCTTTTGTCGCCTACAAAACCAATCCACTCAAAAAGATTGCTGATGACAAAGTCAAAGCCCTACGTTCTCGTTTACCCTAAACCTAATTATTTTTTCAATTAAATCGTAAGGGATTGGTTTGTCTAGAGGAAATTGCACCGAACCTTTGGCACTTTTATAATTAGCCAATTCTTTCTCAAATTCTTTTATCCCTGACGGTGTCGGGTACAGACCGACATGTTTTTTAAAAGCCGCAAAATACACCAACGGTTTACCCTTCAGTTTATACGCCGGCATGCCATAACCAATCGATTCCTCTGCCTCCGCTGATAGTTTTTTAATTAAACTTCTAATTTGCTTCAATATTCTTCCAATATCTGCTGGAAACTGTTCCAAATATTCTTCAACCGTCATTTGCGTGTTCACACTACCATTTTACATCACCCAGCTAACAATAATTTGTATTATTTATCATAGAGTATGATACTACAGGGCAACATTAGTTACATTTATGTTCAAAAAGTTTACTCGTCACGAAGCTATTGAAGTAGTTGGGGTTGCTTCTCTGACATTTTTAACTACGACTTTAGTAACCGGTTGTGCCCCACCCGAATCAAGAGTTGAAATACCACCAGGTGAAGATCCCGACAATTACCTTCAATTTTGTGGCACCATCGATCAACTTATTGCTAATGGACAGGCACGAGAAACCATATTTGGAACCCCCAACGATGAATATAGAATTGTCACTATTGACCCTAACTATCTAACCCCAATAAATCGATCAAATATTCCCGTTCTAGACAGTCGGGTGGATGATTTTTCTGCCAATTTATCAAAATACGCAAGCGTCAAGCTAGTTCAACATCGAGAATACAGCCAAACTACTGGTCAAAATGAGTGGATTAGCAAACTCCTTCCCGGTACCATTGCCCACCTAAACATCATGAGACAGCTAATGGGGGTTGGAGGGTTTCTCAACCCAAATCTGCCGGAGGACAGCCAAAAATTTGCGGCGGTTAGCCTCATAGAAGCCGCCACCAATCCTACACTTACTCCAGAAGCTATTGAAAGCATTATCAATCAATTCGTCGATCCAAACAAAGCAAATCTCTTTAGGGAGAAATTAACCCACTTTCGCGCAAATGCTTTTGATATCCCCGAAACGATACCCGTAGATACTTTAATGGATATCTGGTTTTCTCTATCAGCTGGTACCCTCGACGAAGTCGGTGGTAACCGTGAAACCATCGAAAGGTTAGCTATAAAAAGTGATCTGATAATGGCAATGTTTGTTCCAAAACTGGAAAACATCGCCGGCACCGATTTACGTGGCAGATCAGTTCGTGATTACCTGCAAGAATTCATCGACAAGGAGTTTATGTTGATTCCGCCCACACCAAAAGTTTACTATGCTCGAATAAAAAATACAGACCTAGAGATTGCCACCTCCGGTACCGAGGAAACCTGCAAGCTCCTGGTATCTCACCCGGATAATGGATTATTTAATATCTACCAACACGATTTCATGACCCTCGAACCGAAGGAGTCGTTTTCACCAGATGGCTGGACTACCAAAGCTACGCCAGAAGCAGTCAACATAGCCAACCAATTCGGTCTACCAGCTGACAGAGTTGTTGAAATTTGTGAAATTGCACCACGGTCTCTCAAATGGTTTGTGGTACCCAATAAGCTTGTCGGCAAAATGGAAGATCGCCTCGTACCAGGACTGACATACCAACCAAAAGATTCGCTAAACAAAATGATAGTTCCGTTTGGTCGGACCATTCGTGACATGCTTATACCTGGACAATATTAAGAACAACTATGGGACAATTGGATTCCAGAAGTTACCAATATAATTAAAGACGCTCAAGCCAAAGGACTGTCGTATATTGGAAAAATGGGGCTCGAAACACCACTCAACGTCTTTCGACGTGCCCTTCGAGGATATGCCAATACAGACATTATGAGCCATCAAGCCTGGCTTCCCCAAGATACTTACCTCCGCGACTTACTTGCCAACATGTTGTATCGGTCGGTTCAAGAAAAAGATCAACTCCATCAACTGGAAGAGGCCAATTTTGCTGTTGGTCTTCGGCAAATTCCAGTCCAAAAAATAAACTATCTCACTGAACCAGGGGTAGCCAAAGCCATCTCCAACTTCCTTAACAAAATTACTTCCGGCAAATTGGAACCACTCAAGGACCAAATTGAAGTCAACCAATTATTTGCTCAGGATGGACATCCCGTAACAATTATCCCAGGAGATGTATTAGTCATGAAAGGAATTTTGCTCGCCAACAACGGTCAACGCTATTTAGTATTAGACGATGACACTCAAAACCAATTTACCCCTTTTGGAACCCGTGAACAGTCAAATTTAATTGCCATAAAAATGGAAGACGCCCTCAACGGTATTCTGCCACTAGATCCTGATAATAACATCCTCGATGCAACGCTTCGGGTGGCTCGAGTGGTGGCAATAGCCGGATCACTACTGTACACAGCTGGTTATCCCGCCCAAGCTGGTGCTGCTGTTGAAGCAGTCGGAACATACGCCAACACAAAAATAGTTCAATTGCTCAGTACTTTGAGTGAAATCAATCGTGGAGCCATGATTGAAGGTGCCAACATATTACGGAACTCTATGCAATTAATCGGCTTTAAATGAGCGGGATAGGGGAGTCGAACCCCTCATATCAGTTTGGAAAACTGAAGTTATACCGATTAACTAATCCCGCGCTTTTGCTATTTTACCAAATCAAATCAAAATTCCCAGTAATTCTTCTTTTTGGTCATCTGTCAACTTTTCCCTAACCGCATCAATAATATCTTCTACCATTTCCAAAACACGCTGCTCGATAATTGTCGACCCCTCTGAACTAGTCGCCATTTCTTGAAAGTATTTATCTAAATTCTCTTTTACTGGCGTATTTTTCAAAGCATCAAAAGTAGCCGTTGATACGAACTTTTGCCCATCAGCCAATAGATAGGTCATTAATCCCTCGTTGTAATTATCAAAAAAATCCTTCTTCTCCACCTCATTCATACCGGCAATCTCTGCCAGCCTATCCATAAATTTACCAATTTTTTCAATATAATTTTCCATATTTATTGCTTTATTAATTGCTTTTTAATAGTTACAACTTGTTTTACTAAATTCCCATCTAGTCCACGGCTATCATCTAAGGTTGTAGCGTAATAAGCTAAATCAAATTTATCTGCATCAGTTTGTCTGTTGCCATCGGCTTGTGCCAATGCCCATTCACACTCAATTTTAGCCACATCCATCCAGGCATTTTTGAAATCAGCCAAACCTTTGTCACTCTGTTCATTGGAAACTGTCTTCAACTCTGGTGCCTCAAATTCTTTCTTATCAGACAATCTGAACTCAATGTATGCTTTCTGAAACACATCTCTTTGCGTATCTAACATTTGTAAATCATTTGTGTTTCTATATTTAGTAATTACTGACATTCTTTTGGCTTGTTCTCGAGCAATCTCTAACAACAAATGACCAGAAACAGTTTCTTTGTTGTCCATTTTGGAAATTTTTAGCAATTCTGCCTGTGTCTCAGGTAAATTAATTGTATTTGCATTTCCACCAATTTTTGACTCGGCCAAAGACTCAGCAGCGCCAGCAAATTTTCTAGCAAGATTAAACCTGTTGAGCATTAATACTGTGTTTATTCCCATAACTGGCACCACAAACAAGTTTGAGTAATTTAAAGCAGTAAAATTACTATCTTTCAAAGCACTCCACAAAGCAACACCTTCAGCTAATGCTGAGGCAAGCACTCCACCAGCATATACATAAGCATCCTTGCGAAACTTTTACGATCTGTTTATCAAAAGATCCTTTAATCCTGGTTGCGATAACTTCTCATAATTTATAGTTGGTTGTGTGTCTACCATTCTTGATTCTACAAAACCTTGTCCAATAATACAACGACAGGCTGTACCACGACATAATATTCGTAGGGTGCCTTCGTTAAAACTACGGAAACCAACAGTCGGGGATATTGGATTCGAACCAACAACCTCACGGTCCCAAACCGTGCGCGCTAGCCAATTGCGCCAATCCCCGTTGCTTCATATTCTACACTATCTATCGGGTGCCGCCGGCGGGAATCGGACCCACACGGTTTTTGAGACCACAAGATTTTAAGTCTTGCGCGTATACCAGTTTCGCCACGGCGGCTAAAAGTCCAAATGTATTATATAATCAAACATCTATTTTCCCAACAAGTAATGCCAAAACCAACTAATTTTAAAACCATCACCGGCCAATCTATTCCTTTACCCGTCTTTTTTCCCGATGCCACTCGAGCGGTTTTAAAAACCCTTGATTCAGTTGATATCGTCAATACAAAAACTCCCGGCATTCTCGTCAACACTTTCCATCTCAACAATTTTCCTGGAGGTTCGGTCATCAAAGAGCATAAGGGTGTTCGCAATTTTATGAACTGGAGTGGGGGAGCCATCAGCGACTCTGGTGGTTTTCAAGTTATGTCTTTGGCTAAAACCCACGACGACACCAAAAATCCGGTTAGCGACAAAGGTGTCAATTTCAAAATTCCTGGTACTTCCAAAAAAATTCTTTTTACCCCCGAAACCTCTATCAATTTTCAAATGCTTTTAAAAACTGACATGGTAGTAGTGCTCGACGATTTCACTGACCTTCAAGCCGATGAAGCTAAACAGCGGGAAACGGTTGAGCGAACAATTTTGTGGGCCAAAGAATGTAAACAAATTTTTACCAAAAAATGTGCCGAGCAAAAATTACCTCCGGAAAAACGCCCTTATCTTTTGGGGGTAGTCCAAGGTGGTCACAATCTTGACCTCCGTCGCGAATGTACTGAAAGACTGGTGGAAATTGGCTTTGACGGCCTAGGTTACGGCGGTTGGCCAATGACCGATGACGGCGAATTCAATTTTGATATCCCCAGGGTTATTGGTGAACACACTCCCGACAATTATTTACTCTACGGCCTCGGTGTTGGTAAACCTCAAGAAATTACCAAAATGGTTCAAATGGGCTGGAATGTTTTCGACTGTGTCCTGCCTACCCGCGATGCCCGACACAAACGACTCTATGCATTTAATGCCAAAACCATCGATGATATCGACGTTACCTCACCAAAATTCTATTCCTATTTTGTTCCCGACAAAGAAATTCATTATCATGACCAAAACCCGGTCAGTACCGCCTGCGACTGCCTGCTCTGCACCCACTATGATCGTAGCTATCTACGCCATTTGTTTCAGGTAGGGGACATGACCGCCGGTCGCCTAGCTACCATTCACAACCTTCGCTTTTACTCCATCCTGATGGAAAAATTACGCTCAGTGTATACTAGCCTAATATGACAAAAACCATCCTCGTCACCGGTGGAGCCGGCCATGTCGGTTCCCATATAATTGAACAATTAATCAAAGATTCACGAAACAAAATTATTTCCCTTGATAATTATTTTAATGGTAGTGAACAGAATCATCTACCAGAAGCAGACTACCGAAAAGGACACACCAAAGACATTGAAAAACTAGTTCCCGAAACTCCCGATATTATTTATCATCTTGGCGAATATGCTCGTATAGCCCCATCACTCAACGAACCAGAAAAAGTTTACGACATGAACATTGCTGGTACCTTTGCAGTAGTCGAATTTTGTCGCCATCGCAAAGTTGGCAAACTAGTTTATGCCGCCTCCAGCACTAAGTTTGCTATTGAGGGTGATGGTCGACACCAAAACCCCTATTCGTTTACTAAAGCTGTCAATGTAGATTTAATTAATGATTATGGGCGTTGGTATAATCTACCTTACGCAATTTGCTATTTTTATAACGCTTTTGGGCCTCGCGAAAAAGGCATATCAGAATATGCCACCGTCATCGCTAAATTTGAACAAATCTATCTTGAGGGCAAGGCTTTCACTGTCGTCAAACCTGGCACTCAAAAACGTAATTTTACTTACGTAAAAGACCTTGCTCGTGGAATGATACTTGTTGGCGAAAAGGGACATGGTGACAACTTTACACTTCCAAACACTAAAAAATACTCTATCATCGAAATTGCCAAGGCTTTTGGTGGTCCTATCAGCTATATCGACGGTTATTCTGGTCGCAGTGAATCAGAAGACGGCCCCAGTCGAGCTCGTGAAGAATTGGGTTGGGATACTACTGTTGATATACTCGATTACATCAAGGAATTTGTCAGTCAAAATCCAAGAAAGTAATATGAAAATCTCTGATCTTCAAACCGCTATTTCTGCCCACAGTAGCCATACTTTTTCGGCTCTAAATTTTGGTTGTCGGGCCAATGCCGCCGAAACCAACCAACTTTCCCAAATTTTAGTTGACTATGGACTCACTCCCGACACCGACCATCCCGACGTTTATTTGGTCAACACTTGTTCGATTACCAAAAAAGGCGAATATGAATCCATCTCCAAAATCAAAAAGTTGGTCAAAGAAGATCCAGATGTCATTGTCCTAGCCACCGGCTGTGCTCATCTGGACAAGGTCGACGATCTACCCCGAGTTTACACTTTTGACAATTTAATCAAGGAATCCATTTTAAAAAAGAACTCCGGCAAATATTCCTCAAATATCCACGACAAATTTTCCAATACGGAACGTTACATCTTGCGTGTCCAGTCCGGTTGCACCACCAATTGTACTTTTTGCACCGTTCCCTCTCGTCGGCCTTACTTAAATTCTCTCCCCATTGAAGAAGCAGCAGCCACAGTTAGCTCAGCTGTTGCCGATGGCTACCAAGAAGTGATTATCACCGGTGTCAACTTAGCTCAGTACATACCCGGTTTTTCCAATCTAATCGAGGCACTATTAACTCAGACTAAAATAAAATTAATCTCTTTCGGCTCCGTCCCAGTCTTATGTATCGACAACAAGTTTCTTTCGCTTTATTCTAGTTTCCAGAATCGAGTTTCTAATTTCTTGCATATCCCTCTCCAGTCATGTTCCGACAAAATCCTCAAGCTCATGCACCGCCCCTACAATAAACAAAAAATAATTGACACTTTTGATAAATTAAAAACTGTTTCTATAAATAAAAAGAATACTTTATATAAAAATATAAATTCTCCCCTCCCAACGGGAGGGGATGGGGGTGGGTTATTTTTTGGAACAGATATAATAGTTGGGTTTCCTCTAGAAACCGAATCCGATTTCCAAGAAACCTACGATTTATGCCAAGAAATTGGTTTTCAAAAAATTCACACCTTTACTTACTCTCCCCGTCCCGGCACCTCCGCCCGCGAATTATTTTTAGAGTCTGACAAAATTCCCAAAACTGAACTCTCCCGCCGCTCCAAACTAATTCGCAGTTTGTCTTATACCTGAGTCACTCCCCCAAACACTTTCTTTTCCAACACCTCAATTCTCTGAGTATTTAAATTTATCTGATGGCTACCAATAATTCTAAACTCTCTCTGATCTTTTGTTTCTATCATAAAAGTTTCCATTGCATTAAACATTTCTGATTTCCAATTTAACATTTTTTGAGTCAGTTTTTCCTCAACTTCGTTTGCACTATTTTTTATCTTGACATCAATTACTTGATTGTTTGCTTTCAGTTCTTCTCGAACTATTTTTTGTATCAACTTCAAATCGTTCTGAGTCATAATTTATCCTACCTCAAAATTACATTTCTCACAATTCACTAAAACCATCTCACCTCCCAAGCCACAAAAAATATTTTGTGATAATATACCGACATGGCAGTAAAATTAAAAAGTGGCGGAAGTCCAGAAGCAAATATTAAACATCTAAATCAGCAAAATTTTGCTCGCGATGATAAAAATAACTTGCTAGTTGGCGCCAGAGTCCGAAACGACGGAACTTGTTACGTATGGTTTTCTGAAATAGGAGCAGGCGAGAAAGGTGGAAATTTAAGTACTCCGGAGATGGTTCTAACGCGTCAAAATAGTCCAATAACCCATGAATATAAAGGAGTTACAGCTAGTGCAACTCTTGATGATGAACCAATAGTTAGGGCGATTACTGGTTGGGTCAACTAATCACCTCCCAAACCACACTTCCATCTCATCCCACACCTCATACTTAAAACTCACTTCCTGCCCAGGGAATCGGGCTCCCTTGCCCCACACAAACCCTCGGGCCACATCTTCACTCATTTGCGTCGAAATTTTATTGAGCACATCCCGCAAATTTTGCCCTCGATGCATAATTAGCGGCTCTTTTTTATCCGGCTCACCGGTTCTTTCTCGCTTTAGATAAACTCTAACCAACCCCAACTTTCGCCACACCGCCTCTTTAAATTCTTCTACCCCTATTCCTTTATCCACGCTCATATACAACCTATCTTCTTTTTTTTGAAGTTTGAAGTTTGAAGATTGAAGATTTTTTACTGTGTCAATTTTCGTCACTATTTCTAGTAGGGGAATATAAGTTCGCGATTTTGACAATCCATCAATAAATCTATCCACCGTCTCAATTTTTTCCACCAATTGAATTAGCGCACTTTCATAGCCCATTTCCAAAGCAATTGTTTCCATTTGATCCATTGGTAGCACATTAAATGGATCCAAAATTCGGAGCCCCCCTTTGGTCACCCGATTAATAATTATTTTTGGTGGTTCCTGATTCGGTCTGACTCCTGCTTGTTCCATTTCATTTTTTATCTTTCCAATCCAATTGATTCGATCTACATCGGCCATTAAAATTACCAAATCGGAGGCACGGACCACCGACAACACCTTCCGTCCAAATCCCTTCCCTGTTGCCGCCCCCTCAATAATTCCTGGTAAATCCAATATCTGAATATTAATCCCTTTATATTCCATCATTCCAGGGATTACTCCCAGGGTAGTAAAATCATAGTTACCTACCTTTGATTCAGCATTAGTTATAGCGTTAAGTAAGGTCGATTTTCCTACCGAAGGTAGTCCTACCAACACTACTGATGCATCACCCGAATGTTTAATGGCATAACCCACCCCACCGCCACCGCTACTATTTTTCACCTCAAGCATATCCCGAAGTTTGGATAATTTCGCCTTCAACACCCCATGATGAAATTGACTACTTTTGTCATACGGTGTGTCGCGGATTTCCTTTTCCACCGCCTCAATTTTTTTACTAATTTCTTCTGCAATCATAATTAATGTAAAATAGGCCTACTATTTCGTTTTTTTTATTCTTAAATCTTACATCTTAAATCTTAGATCTATTTTTTTCGAATTGTCCTATTATATGAAAAAATTCTTCTTTTTTCTTGCCCTATTCTTACTTCTTACATCTTACTTCTTACCTCAAGATGTTTTTGCCTCCAGCAAAAACATCTTCGGTCTTCACCTCACCCAACCTTCCGACCTCACCCCTGCTTCAAAAATAATCAATAGTTCCAATGGTGATTGGGGCTGGGTCACCATCGTTATTCGTACCAACCAGCTCGATCGTAATGTCTGGCAAGATTTTTTTGATCAATGTCGGACTCTTCACCTAATTCCCATTGTTCGCCTAGCCACAATAGTTGATGGTAGCAATTGGAAAAAGCCCGATATTTCCGACATCGACAATCTCGCCAGTTTTCTAAACTCTCTCAATTGGCCAACCACCACCCAACATCTAATTTTATTCAACGAAATCAATCATGCTGCTGAATGGGGAGGTATTCTTGATCCAAAAGGATATGCCGACCTTAGTCTCTATGCCATTGATAAGTTCAAATCTCTCAATTCAAATTTCTTTATATTATCTTCTGGTTTGGACCTTGCCAGTCCAGACCTTGGTGACTTTATGTCTGCCAGCACCATTTATCAACAAATTTATGCCTACAAACCGGAATATTTTGACAAAATTGATGGTATTGCTTCACATTCTTACCCTAACCACGGTTTTATAGGCACTCCAGCCGACACCGGCCAACACAGCATTCGAGGCTATATCTGGGAATTAAATTATCTCAAAAAACTAGGCGTCACCAAAGATTTACCCATATTTATCACCGAAACTGGCTGGCCTCATCGTGAAGGAATCGACCGCCATAATGGTTTTTACACTACCGACACTACAGCTAAATTTTTGGCCACCGCCTTCAAAATTTGGGGAGAGGATCCGCGAATAAAAGCTGTTACTCCCTTTATATTTAACTACCCTAGCGTTCCATTTGATCATTTTTCCTGGCTTGATTCTGACGAAAAAATGTACCCCAGTTATCAAACAGTTATTGATTTACCCAAACCAAAAAATACCCCCGAACAAACTACCACCTTTGAAGTTGTCCAAAATATTCTGCCCTTTCTCATCACCCCCGACACCGAGACTGGTGGTCGTATAATTCTCAAAAATACCGGTCAATCTATTTGGGGCGAAACACTCAAGACCACCTTTTGTCTCAACCCCCAATCAACTCAGAATGTTACCCTTGATGCTATTTGCACCAGCAACGATAAAGTTTTACCTGGCCAAACAGCCTCTTTTGACTACAAACTTAAAATTGATAGTAGTGCTGACAAGCCCGAACGCACCATCATTGGCTGGATTGGTTTACCCGAGTACGAAATCACCCCGCTGAATTCTTCTGCCACCATCTACAGTCCCAAGGACAATCTCTTCAATTTCATAATCCGCTATTTTAAATCATTGTTTATCTAATGTGGGTCGTGTGAGACTCGAACTCACGACCAATCGCTTAAGAGGCGATTGCTCTACCGACTGAGCTAACGACCCATACAAAGAATTAAATTATATCAAGGTAATCGCTTAAGAGTCCGCCAGTTGGCGGATCTACCGACTGAGCTAACGACCCATACAAAGAATTAAATTATATCAAGGTAATCGCTTAAGAGTCCGCCAGTTGGCGGATCTACCGACTGAGCTAACGACCCAACTTTATTTTCAAGAATTGCCTACCCTGATAACTTTTCAATTCTTTCTCTCGTATTATAGCTTCTTTTCTTGTTTTTAAAACCTCTTTGTATCCCAAAAGCCAAATTCCTATATTTTTATTTTTTGAAGTATAGCTTTTTGTTCGGTTTGCCAACAACCCATTATGTCGATCAATTCTCTTTTCCAAATTAGTCGTTTGACCAATATATATTTTATTTGTTTCCGAATTAATTAATACATAGACAACAAATTCCATATCGCTTAAGAGTCCGCCAGCTGGCGGATCTACCGACTGAGCTGACGACCCAAATTGTTAAGTAAATCTATCCCAGTTACAAGCTGAGCTTCCGCCACAGGCGGATCAGCCTCTGGCTGAAACGACCCAAAAAAATCAACTACTGATTATAGTTTACCAATTACCAAAAATCACCTAATAATTGGTAATTCGTAATTATTAATTAGTAATTAATCTAGTGCGCCCAGGGGGAATCGAACCCTCATCAATAGTTCCGAAGACTATTACTCTATCCATTGAGCTATAGGCGCGCGGAGTATCCTCGACTGGGATCGAACCAGTGACCTCTTCCTTAGAAGGGAAGCGCTCTATCCAACTGAGCTACGAGGACATGTAGAAAAATGTCAAATTTCAAATTTCTAATGTCAAATGAAAATGAACTGTCATATTTTATCAACAAGCTTGGTAAAATACACGTGAAGCCGCTGTGGTGAAATTGGTATACACGTACGCTTTAGGAGCGTATGCCGTAAGGCGTGGAAGTTCGAGTCTTCTCAGCGGCACCTATAAAGTATGGAAAAATCTTATATCAAATCTAGTTTTTTGCTTAACATTGGTATGTTTCTCGTATCAATGTACACACTTTTTTCAGTAACAGACGATTCTGGCAGAGCAGGAGACTATGCTTTTAGTGCTGTATTTCCTATTAGCTTTGTAATATTCATGGTGTTGTCAGCAGGCAATGCGTTAATTTATTCAAGGAATAATACCAAAAAATTCTTACCAACTTTTTTCCTTCAATTGTTTCCAATGTTTTACATAATATTGTTTCTATATCTAGGACAAATTATATACGTATATCGTTTTACAGGAATACTACGATTATCTGGAACTTTCCCTCAATAAAAATGTACACACTTTTGCTTAACAAAACAAAAAACGAGCGAGCAATTAGCACATTAAAAGATGGAGTTGTTTTGGCGACGATAGATGCGGTCGTATTAGAAATAATTCTTTACTCGATTTCAGACTCAGGTTTAGCTGGCGTTGGAATTTTTTTTATGGCGCTGATTGGTCTTCCCATTATCTGTGCAATTATTATCCTAGTTAAAAATATAATCACTTATAAGAACATCAAAGACTTTTTGGTCCGCATTTTACTTTCAACACTTTGGTTTTTATTATCCTTAGTATCGTTTGTTTTCGTATTAAGATGGTTTCAGGTAATCTTTAAATAAATTTTCTTTTTTCTGCTATATTTAATTATGTTTGTTCATCTTTTGCTTGGTCTACTGACATTAATCACCACACCAATTCACGCCCAGGACGCCACTTCCTCAGCCACAACAATTACGCCTTTTAGCTCGCCGGAGCCAACGGCGCAGGCGGCAGTCCCAACTAGTTTTCCTCTTCCCACTGATCATCCTAGCCTCAGTTTATTCAATCAATACAAAAAAGATTACCTATTTTTACGTGATAACTACCAGCGCGATTACCTCACCTACATTGACAAATCCCGAGTTTACACTAAATACGGCACCGTCACCACCCAAAAAGATAAGCTTGATGCTGCCAAGGTGGCCCTCACCAGTCGCAACAAGATGTTTAAAGGCTACCTCATGGCTTTACGTACCGAACTTGATTTATACCAATCCTCAGCCCCCACTGAAACTGAAGCCAACAAGATTGACCTAAGCAAACAAGAAGCTTATTTTGAAGAACAAAACCAAATCATTTCTTCCATCAACAACGTTACCGACATGGACAAATGGGCCATAGAATTTAGAACCAAATACATCAACATCCAAAGCCTAATTTATTCAACCCTCGTCCGTATTGAAGTCAACACCAAAATTGAGGCACAAAATCAAATTAAGATTTTAGCCAATGCCATCCAACCCAAAACTAGCAATCAAAGCTGGGTCAATTCACTCGCCGTCAAAAATGATTTAGCTGTGGCCAGTCTCAACAATGCCCTGGAAATTACCAGAATCAAACAAAACCAAAACCGTTTTAACAATTTTTATCCCGACTCTCAAAAAGAACTCGCCAAAGCCCAAAATTATTTATCCGACATTAGTAATGACCTCAAAATAATTGTTATAAAGTATTATCAACCATGACCGACACCACCATTCAAGCACCTGATATCAGCAATGACAACCCGCTTCAAGCCGAGGCAATCGCCACCGAAATAGCTACAGAAGGAGCCAAAATCAAAAAAGCCAAAGACCCCAAAACAAAACTTTTAATCGGTCTGGGGGTAACAATTGCCATCCTCTTACCTCTCAGCTTTCTGGTCCCAAACAAAAACAATCAACCAAAAGTCACCGTCATTCCTACACCTACTCCGCTTGCTGTCCAGTCTGGACCCACCCAAGTTATCAACCCAGATCAAATACCACAAAACATTCAGCCCCAATTTGACACTATTCGGAATCTAATTTCTCAACCAGACCTAATTCCTGTACCAGAAATCGACGACACCACCGGCAGACAATAAAAACTAGTTCTTCCTCGACAAATACGCCCCCGTTTCTGTACTCACCGATATCTCTTCTCCCACTTTGATAAATAGTGGCACCAACACCTTGGCTCCAGTATCCATAATCGCTGGTTTCATGGCCGATGTGGCTGTGTCACCCTTAATCGAATTTTCCGACTCAGCCACCGTTAATACAATCGCTTTTGGTAAAGTAATCCCCACTGGCTTTTCTTCATAAAACTTAATTCGATAAAGTATTCCCTCTTTTAGGTAAACTTTGTCGTCACCAATAATCTCTGAAGCCACCGAGTATTGTTCAAAAGTTCTTGGCTCAATAAACACATATGCTTCGCCATCATAATAAGAATATTCCGCTTCATGTGTTTCAACTAACACTTCTTCTATTTTTTCACCCGATTTATAGGTATATTCTACTACTCGGCCAGTATAAAGCGACTTCAATTTGACTCGATAAAACGCCGAACCTTTGCCTGGTGACACAAAAGTAATGTCCACCACCATGTGTGGTTCTTCATGAAAGATAATATAAATTCCTTTTTTTAGTTGAGCGGTTGATATCATTCCCATAAGGGCTATTTTAGCACAGTTAATCCCTCTAAATCTCCCTTCCCAATCCACCCCCTACCCCCTCCTTTGACCAGGAGGGGAGTAAAATTATTTGTGAAAGATATTGTTTCAGAAGCAATCCACGATAAAAGATACGTAGTTAGATACTGGAAAGACTTAAAAACAGTAGCGAGAATTAATCGCAAAAACCCAACTGAGGCTGAGAGGAAAGTATGGAACGAAGTCTTGTCGAAACGAAAAACAGGTTATTTATTTTTAAGACAAAAACCACTCTATCGGTTTATTGCTGACTTCTATTGTTCTGAATTATGTTTAGTAATTGAGATAGATGGAGATTCACATAATAAAAAGAAAGGAACTGATGAAATTAGAGATAAATGGTTGAGATGTATCGGCATCAATACTATCAGATTTACAAATGATGAGGTGTTAAATGATATTGAAAAAGTAAGATCGGTTCTGAAAGTCTCCCTTGTCAAAGGGAGATTTAGAGGGATTGAAAGGTAGGGGAGTGGGTCGGGATTAAAACCACAAAAAAAATCCCAGAGCATGCTTTTTAGAGGAGCCACCCCGGGATCTGAGGTGTAATATATCAAAATATTATATACATTGCAAGATACTAAACAAATACACACTCATCAAAAATTTCCCGATTCAATTTCGTTTATAAAATATTGGACACCATAAGCCCATGAACCATTAGAGTGTGGACAGTATTTTTTCATTATTTTTTCCGGAGTATTGTAGCCTTTATCAAAATATTCTCGTTTTAAATATTCGGCGTAACTTTTCAACGCCAGATCATAGCTTTCAAATCTCAAGGTGCCGGCACTGTTAATCCCATACCCCCAACAATTAAAGGAATTCTCCGGTATTTTTTTACACAAATTCGACTCCTGCTGACCAATTGCAATTATCCAATAATAATCAAAACCATATGTTTGAGATAATTCAAAAATCAAATCCGAATAGGGTACTAGTGGCGATTTGTATTTCTCCAAGTATTTTTTGATCAACAAAGGTCGAGCATCTGCCGGGGTTACCTTTATTATCATTGTTGCATCATCAACCCCCAACACTTCGCCAACATTCACCGCCACATCTTGGTTCATAGCCGATATTACCGAAGGTTTAGTTTTGTCCGAGGCAATTTTGTTACTATTTTTCCGATTTATCTCTACCACCAACCCCATAAACACTACCCCCAACATCGTTGAGACCAACACTACCCGACTAATCTTTATTAAGATTTTTTCCATAATTTATTCCCAAATTCATGATATCATATATCCCAATATGAAAAGCAAAAATACATCTGATTTCATCAAAAATAAGGATAAATCTTTTATTTTAAACATCACCGTCTCAATTGACACCATCAAGCATGAATACGAACACGTTCTTGACCATGCCGTCGCCGATTTTAGCTCCAAAGGTTTTCGCAAAGGCAAGGTTCCTCGATCAGTCGTCGCTTCCCAACTATCTACCCAGGCAGTTATCGAAGAAGTCATGTCTCACAGCGTTTCTCACATCTATGCCGACAAAATCAAAGAACACGACCTTCACCCTATCGTCCAACCTCAAATTAAGATTTTAAATCCTCCAGTAACTCTCGACAAAGAATGGTTTGTTGAAATTACCGGCTCAGAGTTACCCGAAATAATTTTAGACGACAAATATCTAGTCGAAGTCAAAAAAATCAATGCCTCCAAAGATAATGAAAATCAAAAACTAAACTCAATTCTTGAATCACTACTCAAACATAGTCAAGTGGAATTACCCGACATTTTAATCAAAGCCGATGTTGATAACAAATTAGCCCAATTGGTCGACCAGACCAAAGACGCCGGTATTACCGTCAAGCAATACCTCCAGTCAAAAAATACCACTCTCGAAGATTACCAAAAAGACTTGGAAGTTAAGGTCAGAAATGAGTGGATAACCAACCTAGCCATCAACGAAATTGCTCTTAAAAACAAACTCTCTATTACCGCCGAAGAGGTCAAAGCCTTAACCGACAAAAATCCTGAGTTGGCCAAAAACACCAACTTGGTTTATTACCTTCTGACCCAACAAAAAGTTTTCGATTTCCTCAAAAAGATTTAGTCTTATAATCTGTAGCTTTTTTTGAACCTAAATGTTATAATAGCGCCTATGACCGGTATGGTTCCCCCAAAACCAACTCAAAAGACACTTCAAAAGCAGTCCGTTTTCAAAAACGAAACTCTCCAGGATTCCTTTGAAAATTATTCTCAAGCTACCCCCAA
>JAGORQ010000028.1 GCA_018062705.1 Candidatus Shapirobacteria bacterium | reverse complement strand
CCATTATTGGTGCCGAAGGAGGGAATCGAACCCCCATGATGTTGCCACCACACGATTTTGAGTCGTGCGCGTCTGCCAATTCCGCCACTCCGGCTTACCTCGGTATTATATCCTAAAATTTCGTTAAGTATCAACATGGCCTTGCCCAATTTTTCTCAAAATCACCTCTCGCTTCTCTTAATTGTTTGTCAGTCAATTTAATTTTTGTCTTAATAGATCCACGCAGTTTTCTAAAGTCTTTCATAAATCTTACTTCTTAAATCTTATATCTATTTTTTCGCCTCCACATCAAAAAAGCTAACTTGTTTTCCATTGAAATACAAATTAAATTGTCCTGTTGGACCGTTACGATGTTTTTCAATCGAACAAGTTACCATCTCTTTAACTTCTTCATCCTCCCGGTACAAAAACATCACCACGTCCGCATCCTGTTCAATACTCCCCGACTCCCGCAAATCCGACAATCTAGGCTTCCCTCCCCTCGCCTCCATCTGTCGATTCAGTTGAGCACAAGCCACAATTGGTAACTTCAACTCTCTGGCCAAGTTTTTCAAACCTTGGGAAATTTCCGACACTTCCTGCACCCGATTTTCCCGATTTTGTCCATGCATTAGTTGCAAATAATCCACCACGATAAACCTAATCCCTTTATCCACTTGCAACCGTCTCGCCTTAGTTCTCAATTCAGTCACCGTCAATCCTGGAGTATCGTCTATATACAACGGAGCTTCCGCCAACACCCCCATCGCTTCCGACAATGAATCAAAATCACTTTCCGACAACTGTCCGGTTTTTAGTTTCCAGGCGTCAATCAACCCTTGCCGGACCAATAACCGATCCACCATTTCCTCCTTAGACATTTCCAAAGCAAAATAGCAGGTGGGCAATTTTGTCTCCACCGCCACAAACCGAGCAATATTTGTCGTAAACGCTGTCTTACCTACACCTGGCCGCGCCGCTAACACAATCAAATTGCTATCCTGCATCCCCGCTAGCATAGTGTCCAACGCTTTAAATCCGGTTGCTACACCTCGAAGCCCACTCCCTCGCTTCTGGAGCTCATCCAAGCGGTCAAAACTAGCCGTCAGTACTTCTTTAAGTGAAGTTGGTACCGACTTTAAATGCTTCTGACTCAAAGAAAAGATCTCCTGCTCAGCCATATCCATCAGCACTGATGCCGGCACACTTTCATCAAACGCCTTCTCCGAGATTCTTCCCGCCGCCGATATTAATTCTCTTTTAGCCGACAGAGCTTTAATAATTTTTCCATAACTTTCCACATTTGCCGCCGTCGGTACATCATTAGCCAGCTTTGTTAAATACGCCTTCCCCCCAATTTTTTTTAAATACTTAGTTTCCCGCAGTTTTTCCGCAACAGTAATAATATCAATTGGTGACCGCTCCTCGTAGAGCTTTATCATCGCTTCAAACACTTTACCGTTATTTAAATTATAAAACTGCTCTGGTCTCAAAAACTCCGACACCGCCAAGATCGCATCATTATCAATCAATATCGATCCCAAAACCGAAGTTTCAGCCTCCGGCGAACTGGGTGGTATTTTTATTATTTCGTCCATATTGACACCACCTCCAAACCATCAGGTAAGCTGTCTTTATCCACCTTCAACACCTCAACCGCCTCCATGCCTTCACTATCTGTCTCATCCATAAACTTTTTATACTCATCACTTTTTATTTCAAAATCAACCGGTACTAAATAATTAGCCCCCATTTTTTTAGCCAAACTTACCACATCCTTGGCCACGAGACTATTATTTTTTCCCATCGAATAAATTAACACATCAATTCCACCGATCCGTTCAATTTTTTTATCAGTCAACATTTCTTTAACCCCTCCCACAAAACCAACTGTCGTTCCATCCATAACCACAATATATATTGTCAAACCATCGGTTGAACTGTAACCTCTAATTTCTACTCCTCCCACCTCATACTCACCCGGTCCAGTCAAGATCACTCTACCTTCCGACTCCGACTGCCAATGATCAGATCCATCATGTGAATAAGCAATAATCCGAACCGAGCTATTCAGCTCCTTAAAAATATCGCTTGTCGGATCAATCACCACCGACTCTTTTTTACCTTTAATCAAAATCGATTTATTTTTTACTAGTCTTATTTCCATAGCCTATTTTAGCATCAAGCAGTCAGAATCATGTGGTATCATCATCATTATCTCCATGAAAGAAACTATCTTAGCCATCATCCTCGGGTCTCTCCTCGGTTTTGGACTTACAGGGGGTTATTTTGCCCTCAAAAGATCCCGGCCGAATCAAAATACAAACGTAACACCTACCCCCACTGAAGTTCTATCCAACTCAGAAGCAGACTCATTAACCAAGAATATCACCCCCGAACAAATCGAAGACACCCCACCAAACACCAACTCAGAATCAAACCTCACTATAGATTCACCTGAAAACGAAACTATTGTTAATAATTCCCAAGTTACCATAAAGGGCTCTACCACACCTCAAGCCAGTATAGTAATCACCACCGCTAGCAATTCTTACCACACTACTGCCAGTTCTACCGGCAGTTTTTCTCAAGTTATCGAAGCCGACTCTGGCATAAACCAAATTCAAATAGATGCTATCAATCTAGATGACAGCCAAACAACAAAAAAGATATTTATTACCTATTCTACAGCAAAAATATAATGTTTATCCCTCTCATATTTTTTTTCTCACTATCTCTATTGCTACCCAACCAAATTCAAGCTATTGTTCCTTCATCTACACCAACCTTAGTCATCAGCGAAACTATTACCCCGACATCACCCACCACCTTAGATGAAATCCAAAAAATTCGCGAAGCAGTTCAACAAAAAGTCCAACAAAAACTCAAAGAGATTACTTCGTCTTCTTCTCCCAAAAAAGGTTTTATTGGCAAAGTTATTTTAGTAGATAATAGTCAAATAACTATCGAATACCAAAACGACACCCGTTCCATCAAAATCGATGCCGACACTCTCTATATTGACATTAAGCGAAACAAAACCAAGCTTAGTGCTGTCACTGTCGGGCAGGACATTCTGGCACTAGGCATTGTCGATGATTCAGGTATCATGCTCGCCAAACGGATTGTTTTTAGTGATCTAAAAAGTCTTCAAACACCCCGAGTTGTCGTTGTTGGCAAGGTAATTGACGTCTCCAAATCAGCCTCAGTTTTTTCGCTAATTCCAATTAAAAACAAAAATTCTCAATACCAAATAAAAACTGATCCAAAAACTATTTTTACTGATTCAAAAGGCCAAAAGATTGCCAGTAACACCTTGGTTGCCGGTCAAAAGATAATTACCATCCTAACCCCCGACACCAAACTTTCCAAAACCTATTACGCCACCCGTATCATCAACCTCGACTACACCCCCTCCCCCACTCCGACCAAGAAATAAACACCCACGTCGGAATCTCCCTTGCCAAAATAATTTAAATCTTAATTAAGTTTGGTTATTAGTTATTGGTCATTGAAATTTGTTTGTTTCTTGGTTATTGGTTATTAAGTTGCTATAATACCAACAATGAATACCTTGATGTCCACACATCACCATCACCACCAATAATTTGGCGGCGATTTTTGTATTCAAAAAATCAACCGCCAATCGGCGGTTTTCTTTTGCCAATTTTTAATTATTAATTAGTAATTAGTAATTATTAATTGAATATTTGGTGGTATTAGCTCAGTTGGTTAGAGCGTCTGCCTGTGGAGCAGAAGGTCGCCGGTCCGAGTCCGGTATATCACCCAAAGATAGGCAAAATTTAACTGCCTACTTTATCAATTTTATGAACTTTACAAACTATTTTGTTCATCACACTCATACCGTGGTCACCAACCGGCGGGGTGCTGTACTGGCCTAATTAAAAAACTTTATTAACTCAAATCCCCGCTTTAGGGGATTTTTTTATACCCCTGTTTATTAAAATAACAAAAAAATGAAACAAACAATTCAATATCAATTAATCAATCCTAGCGGTAATTTAACCGCTATTGTACCTGGAAAATATTCTTCAAATAAAAAACAGATTATTAACCAAGCAATATTCAATCAAAATAAAAACGTTGAACAGATCGGATATGTCTACGAAAAAAATTCTCAAAAATATTTTGAGATGATGGGAAACGAGTTTAGTGCCAACGGCTGTCGCGCCGCCGGATATTACTTCGTAAATAATACTAGCGGATCTACCGCTTTTTTCACATCCGGACTCAATCAAAATGTAGAGGTAAAAATAAGCGATAATCAGTCAACGTTAATATTTACCAAAGAAATTAAATCAAAATTTATCAATAACAAAACCGTAATATTTGGTACTACATTTTATTTAATTAACTCTCTGCCAGATAATCAAAAAATAACGAGGATCTTAAAATCAAAAGCAAAGATAATCGGTATTATGTTTTATCAAAAAAACATCATTTATCCTTATTTTTTTGTACCAACAATCGGAAAAATAATTTTTGAGCAATCCTGTGGCAGTGGAAGCATCGCTCTCGCCCTGTTTACTGGTCAAAACAAAATAATCCAACCATCAGGAGAAATTTTAATAATTAACAAAGAACCTTTGAGTTTAAGCGGGTCAATCACAAACGTAGGCAATTACAATGTTAAAATCAAACTATGAATCAAGATAATTCACTCAAACCTCAAGCATTACGTGGTTTTAATGATTGGTTTGCACCAGATGTCAGACTTCGCGAATTTGTCATCAGTACATTTAAATCCGTTTTTGAAAAATATGGGTATGAGCCACTCGAAACTCCAGCAGTTGAATATAGCCAATTTATGTTGGGTATTAGTGGTGCTGAAGCTGAAAAACAATTCTATCGCTTTAAAGACTCAGGAGACAGAGATGTGATGCTCAAATATGAAGTTATGACGGGAATGTGTCGTGCAGTTGCATCAAACATCAACAATATCGCTTTTCCATACAAAAGATACCAAATTCAACCAGTCTGGCGTGCTGAAAATACCCAAAAAGGTCGTTACCGTCAATTTACTCAATGCGACGCTGATACCATCGGCTCATCAACCGTATTAATGGATGCGGAGTTTATTCAAATGGGACTAGAAATTATTCGCAAATTGGGTTTCGAAAAATTTATTGCCAGAATTAGTAATCGAAAATTTCTCAACGGTCTTCGAGAATATCTCGAAATAAGTCAAGAGTCGTTCTACGGTATATGCATGTCTGTTGATAAATTAAAAAAAATAGGTCGTGATGGGGTCGTCAAAGAACTCGTCGAAAAAAGAAAAATCGATTCTCAAAAGGCAGGAAAAATAATGGAAATTACAGATACAAGTAATTACGATAAATTAGATAATTATCAGATTATTGAACAATTATCTTCTACAATTGGCAAGACCGATTCCGGCTCAGAAAGCCTCTCAGAACTACGTCAAATTTTTGATTATCTAAAACTTTCAAATGTATCAGAGGATATCTACCGTTTTGATACTTCAATTGCTCGCGGACTAGCATCATACACCGGTCCAATTTGGGAATTTGAAATTATTGATGGTGATGTTGGCTCTATAGGTGGTGCTGGTCGGTATGACAACTTAATAGGTAGGTATCTTGGACAGGGAAAACAAGTACCCGCGACTGGAGGATCATTTGGAATTGAAAGAATTTGTGACATCATCAAAGACCGAAATATGTTTGATATGAAAAAAACTAATACAAAGGTGTTGGTTGCAACTTTTTCAAATGAACTAATGAGTCAAAGTATCCAATTATCCAATCAACTAAGATCTGAAGGAGTTAATACCCTACTTTATCCTGTAACAGAAAAGTTAGGTAAACAGTTTAAATATGCTAGTGACAAAAATATCCCTTTTGTCGCCGTTATTGGTCCCGATGAAGCCAAAAATAATCAAGTTACTCTCAAAAATATGGCCACCGGTGAACAAAAAACGATTAACCAAAGCGAATTAATAAATAGTTTAAAAAACAGCTAAAGTGCCCTGTCAAGGGAAAGGTGGTACGACACCGAAGGTGTAGTACCAAAGGGTTTGACCATCTGCTATAATACAACCCATGAAAGCTTCTATTCACCCCACCTACAACGACAAATGCCAGGTCTCTTGTGCCTGTGGCAACAAATTTACTACTGGTTCCACCATCGACACCATCGACGTCGAAGTCTGTTCCAAATGTCACCCTTTCTTCACCGGTCAACATAAATTTGTGGACATTAAGGGAAGAATTGACAAGTTCAACGAAAAAATGGCCAAAGGTGCTACTTACAAGACCACTAAATCCGCTAAGGTTGCTACCAAAAAAGCCAAAAAAGACGACGCTACAAACTAGCCACTTCAAGCCGTTAAGAATACTTACTTTCTTAACGGCTTTTTTTTGTATTATTCTTAAATCATAAATCTTATATCTTAAATCTAGTTTTATGCCCACCATAAATCCCAACATAGCTTTATTAGAATTCCGCCCCGGACCCGGTGGTGACGAATCTGCTCTTTGGCTTGAAGATTTGATGCATATGTATTCTCGCTATGCCAGCAAGGTTGGCTGGAAAGTCAATCAACTTGATAGCAACATAATTCAAGTTACTGGTATTGGCGCTTATGACCAGCTCAAATGGGAAACCGGCACTCACCGGGTTCAGCGGGTTCCAGTTACCGAAAAACACGGTCGAATACAGACATCTACCGCTGCTGTTGTTGTCCTTCCCCAAATTACCTCGCATGACATTGTCATTAACCCCGACGAAGTCGAAATGACCGCCTCTCGGGCCGGAGGCAATGGTGGTCAAAACGTCAACAAGGTTAGCACTGCCGTCAGATTGCTTCACAAGCCCACTGGGCTTACTTTTTCTGTTCGCCAAGAACGTAGTCAGCAACAGAACCGCGAAATCGCCTGGGACCTTCTCCGGGCCAAATTATGGCAAATGGAAGAAGACAAACGATTACTCGCCAACGGTTCCACCCGCGACAAAATTGGTCTAGCCATGAGAGCCGACAAAATTCGCACTTACAACTACTCCCGTAATCAAATCAAAGATCATCGCATCAACAAAGAATTTAATCTCAGAAATTGCCTTGACGGCGACATTACCGACATGCTTCTCGAGCTTACCGTCCTCGACACCCCTACTTCCGCTTCTGGAGCTTCACCGACAAACTAACCTATAACTTGAAAAAAGTACATATTATAGTTATAATACTAAAATGCAGAGACAAGACAATTTACATATTGAACCCATTACTTACAAGTTGTTTGGCCAAGATGTACAACTTGGTGTATCCGTTGCCTGGCCATTCGATGTATGGACAAAACTTGGCCCACCAGTTGCACGAGGTGAGACAAAAAGCATATCTCCAGAAGAACCAACGCCTGAATTAATAGAATTATTGACGAGAAAACAACGCGGAGTAATAGAAAAAATAAAGCTCAGTACTGCATATCTGGTAGCTAGGCAAAGATTAAAAGATTCTGATCTGGGATTTTTGAAAATTACATTAGACGAACCACCACTGTTTGATGTTCCCACACTTCGGGTGCTGGAACCGTTTCAAACAAAATAGCTGCCCCCTACTTCCGTTTCTGGAGCTTAACCGACAAACTAATTTCTTTTTCGTCACGATAGAGCTTCAGGCCAACACTATCGCCAATTTTCTTTTTATTAATATAAGTTGCCAAAGAAGTATTTGGATTATCTGCCAATTTAGTGCCATCAATTTCGATTAAAATATCGCCTTGTTTTATACCTGCACTTTCCGCCGGGCTATCCGCCACTACCTCCTGAACGTAGGCACCAGCCGGTACATCATTAAGTAGTGCCGATTGCTTGCTTATCATTCGATAATTTACCCCCAAAAATGGCCTCTCAAACTCCCCTGTCGTTTTAAAATTATTAATCGAATCTCGTACAATATTTATTGGTAGCGCAAAGCCAATACTCTGACCTGATTGGGACACTGCCACGTTTACCCCAATAACTTGACCACTCGAATTTAATAAAGGACCACCAGAATTACCTGGATTAATTGCCGCATCAGTCTGGATAACATTGTCCAATTTTTCTGACCCATCAAACGGACTACCTGCCGTAATCCCTCTCCCCAAACCCGAAATTACTCCCTTGGTTACCGTCGATCTAAACTCGCCTAATGCCGTACCTATGGCGATTACTGTCTGGCCAACTTTAAGTTTGTCTGAATCGCCCAAATCAATCGGTGTTAATCCTTTTCTATCAATATGTAAAATTGCCAAATCATTTACCGGGTCACGATATATTTCTTTTACTTCTATTACCTCATCTTTTCCGACCACCACTTTATATTTAGCGGTGGTATCCGCCACCACATGTTTATTAGTTACTATTAACCCGTCAACACTAATCACAAAACCAGTTCCAATATCTTGCTCAATCTTTTGTGGCTGAGTCGTCTGAGGTCTACCTAAACCACCAAAAAGACCATTAAACAAATCGAAACCTGAAAATGGATCTGCCGAAACTACGTTTGTCTTTGAAATTGACACTGTCACTACACTCGGTGTAGCCTTCTCTACCACCTTGGTTACTACCGTCTCTTCATCAACAATTTCTTTTGTCCCAGAAATTAAAGTGTTGTTTTTCTCCAATTTTCCCAGCACTTTATCAACCAACTTTATCCCGACTAATTTTTCAAACACCGCTCCACCAACAACTGCCCCAGTTAATATTATTCCCATCAACATACCCACAAATATATTTCTCAAAGTTTTTATATCCATAACTAAATTATAAATTAGTAGTCATTCCCGCGCATGCGGGAATCTATACTAATAATTCTATAAATATATCTGAAAAAAAACTGAAATTCATTCTTTCAACAACACCTCGATTGCCTTATCAAGTTGGTTGTCGGAGACATCTTCAGGTTTAACAGTTTTTGTCGGTGTTGCCTGCCCGCCTGACTGCTTGCCCGCCGTGGTGGGCGTAGCTGTCGGCGTGGGCGGTATATATTTCACCTCAACATCCGGGTCAACCCCAATTTTATGAATGTTCTTGCCATTGGGTAACAACCATTTAGCAATCGTAATGTGCAATCCCGAACCATCGGGAAAATCTTCTGGTTGTTGAACTGTACCTTTTCCAAAAGTTTTTTCTCCCACCAATTTTGCTCGATTATAGTCTTTAAGTGCACCCGCCAAAATTTCCGCCGCTGAGGCAGATCCTCCATTAACCAACACCACCATTTTATCGTCAATTAGCTGGCGTTTTGTTGTATCAACCTTGTATTCCTGTTTGCCTCCATCGGCAGTTTGCTGAGTCACTACTATTCCTTCTTTCAAGAAGTCCGACGCCACCATTACCGATGCTTCCAAAAATCCACCTGGATTATTTCTCAGATCCAACACTATTCCGCCATAATTACTTTTAGATTTTTCCGCTTTTATTTTACCGACTATCTCTGGCCAGTCTTTATTCAGTTGATCGCTAAATTTATATAGTTTTACCCAAGCTATTTTTTTACCGTCTTTTTCTTTCCAGGTTAATTCGCTACTTGGGACAACTATCTCCTCACGAGTCATCGTCACCTCAAATGTGTCCGTCTTACCCGCCCGATATAATTTCAGCGTAACCTGCGTTCCTTTTTTACCACGAATCAATCTAACTGCTTCATCCAAAGCAATTCCGTTTGTGTCCTTATCCACCTTATTATCT
>JAGORQ010000027.1 GCA_018062705.1 Candidatus Shapirobacteria bacterium | reverse complement strand
GATAGAGCACCTGGGAGTGAGGTTGCTGTCACTAAAAAAAATTTTAAGTGGCCGAGGATAAAATTTAATTTTAATTTTGAGGGGAAGAAGTGGGGGTGGGGGCTGGGAATAGTAGTCGGAACACTTCTTTTAGGGTTGGTTGTTGGAGTTGCCGGGCAATACCAAATGGTTAAGGATACGATGAAGATTCAAGGCTTGGTAAAGACAAGAAAGTATCAGGAAGCGAATGTTTTGATTGGTAAGATAGAAAAAAAACTTCGTTCAAGCGAAGAAATGGCAATGGACTTGGGGTTGGTAGGAACTACTTGGGGGAGAAGATATTTGTCGGTACTGAAAGTTTGGGGTGAAGGTTTGAGTTTGGGAAAAGACATAGTTAGTCTGGTTCAAAAATCGGAAATAATTGCTGATGGAATATTGAAAGAAAAGGAATTAGATTGGAATAAGGAATTCGGGAGTTTGGAGGTGGCAGGAGTGGCAGTAGAAGAAAAGTCGGGTGTGCTCCAGGCAAGAATGATGGGTAATTGGAGTTGGATGCCGGCCAGATGGAAAAGCCAGTGGCAAGATGCTGTCGAGCTAATTAGTAACTCGAGGCAAACAGTGAGTAAATTAGTCCAAATGGTGGAGGTAATGCCTGACTTGATAGGTGTGGGGAGCAAGAGAAAAGAATACTTGGTGTTGCTCCAAAATGAGAGTGAATTGAGACCAAACGGTGGTTTTATAGGGTCTTATGGAATATTGAGTTTTGATGGTGGGAAGCTAATTAATTTTGATGTAAATGATGTCTATGAAACTGATGGACAATTAAAAGGTCATGTGGAGCCACCGGTACCAATTAAAAAATATTTGGGTGAGGGGGGGTGGTTTTTGAGAGACGCAAACTGGAGTCCAGATTTTAATCAGAGTTCCAAGGATATTCAATGGTTTTTTGAAAAAGAAACCGGCAGAAAAATTGACGGTGTAATTGGAATTAATTTGTCGATGGCAAAAGCAATTTTGGGGGTGATTGGTGAGGTGTATGTACCCGATTTTAAAGAAAAAATTAATAGTCGAAACTTGTACGAGCAAGCTGAATATTATTCGGAAACGAAGAGTTTTCCTGGGTCGACTCAAAAGGCGAGTTTTTTGGGAGGATTGGCGAAACAATTGTTTGAAGAAATAAAAAATATGAGTCCGGACAAAAGGTTGAAGATGGCTGAAGCGATGATAGACATGCTGGATCGAAACGAAATGCAGTTAGCAATAAATGATAAGTTGGTGGCAGAAAAAATGGCGAAGGTTGGCTGGGATGGGGGGGTGTATAGAGGAAAATGTGCTCAGGCGAGGTGTTTTGCGGATTATTTGTATGTGGTTGAAGCTAATTTGGGGGTAAATAAGGCTAATTATTTTCTTTATCGGGCAATGGAACAATCGGTAGATATTAGTAATAATTCAATTTCACGGGTGTTGAAGCTTAACTACGAAAATACAGCGAAAAGTAATGCTTGGCCGGGGGGTGATTATAAAAATTATTTGCGGGTTTATGTGCCAGAAACGGCAAATTTGGCGGAAGTGAGTATTGTTAATGATTCAGGGATAAAAACTATAGTTGGGGGTGACGATTTGGTGGTAAACCAGGTGTTGGGTAAAAAAGAAATTGGGTTTCTGGTAATGGTGCCGACTGGAAAAAAACGGCAGGTGGAGGTGAGGTATGTGGATTCGATTGATTTGTCAAAATCGGAAAAATTTTCTTATCTAAATTATATTCAAAAACAATCAGGATTTGGTGATACTGGTTTGGTTAGTTTGGTATCAGTGCCAGATGGATGGCAGGTGATTCAGGTGGAACCGGAAGCAAGCTTGGTGAAGGGAAAAGCGTTGTTTAATCAAAAACTTTTAAAAGATATTAAAATGGGAGTGGAGATTAGTAAATAATTACCAAAAGTCTTGACATGAAATTTTTGTCTCCGGTCAATGTGTTACCACGTTGAATGTCGACAAAAATTTACGTCTGCGACTTTTTTGGTAGAATTATTTACTGTGAAGCATTTTAAAAGAGTGGTCTTGGAAAATTAATTTAAGAATTTAAAATTTAGAATTTAAAAACATTAATCTGAAACACTTTATTAGAAAAATTGAAAATTTTAGATGTGAGAATTGCGGGGAGGAAGTGGTGGGAAATGGATACACTGATCATTGTCCAAAATGTTTGTGGGGAAAACATGTGGATGAAGAGACACCGGGGGATAGAGCGAGCACCTGCCATGGCCTATTGAGACCGGCCAAGGCAGAATTTAAAATTTCTAATTCAAAATTTAAAATTAAATACAAATGTGTAAGGTGTCACCATGAATTTGTGGTGTGGAATGCAGAAGATGACGATAGAGAAAAACTATTAAATTTAATAATTTAAAATTTAATAATTTAAAAACTTGATTTGGGTGCGGTGATAAAAAGGAGATTGTGCGGTTAAAAATAGAAACTAGATTCTAGATTCTAGAAACTAGAATAAAATGGGGGAGGTGGGGCACTTATCAGCTAGCGAATGTTATAATGGAGACCATGGAAAAGAAAAAAAGCACACTGGAATCGATATACAAAAATTTAAAGTCTAAAGTTCAAAGTCCAAAGTCCAAAAAAGATAACAAAACAAAGACAGAACAGAAAAAAGAAAATGAACTGTTGAAAAATTTGCCGAAAGGGACGGTGGTGAAACGAATTGAGATTGGACCAAGACAAATTGTTAAGGCGATTATTTGGTTGGTAGTAATCTATTGGTTTTTGTCGATAGTCAGACAGATGTTTTTGCCTCAGGAAATAGTAAAAGCAACCTTGTCGGAAGTGGTGGCCACAATCAAGGCGGGACAGCAAAAAGAGGTGACAGTCATGGACAATGAAATATTGGTAACGCTTAAGGATGGTGACCCGACTTCGCAAGATGCTTCGTCGAGGCGAGGTAAAGTGATGGTGGCATCGAAAGAACCGGCAGTGTCGGTGGCGGAAATTTTGCAAAAAGAAGGGATTGATTTGGCGACTGTCAAATTAAACATTGAAAATAGAGCGGGGTGGAAAATGTTGGGTGATGTGTTTAGTTTGTTGTTGACTGTGGGTTTGCCGATTGCTTTTATTATTTGGTTTTTTGGAAGACAGCAGGGTGGGGCTGGAGGAATGTTTGGTTTTGGTAAATCTACTGCAAAATTATTTGTGAAAGGAAAACAAAATACAAAATTTTCGGATGTGGCGGGAGTGGAAGAGGCTAAAAAAGACCTGGAAGAAATTGTGGATTTTCTTAAAAATCCCGATAAATACCACAAGATGGGTGCTAGAGCGCCGAGGGGTGTGTTGTTGGTAGGGCCGGCAGGGGTAGGTAAGACACTGCTAGCTAAGGCAGTAGCCGGTGAGGCGAATGTACCTTTTTACTCGATGGCGGGAAGTGAATTTATGGAAATGTTGGTGGGTGTAGGGGCGAGCCGAGTCCGGGATTTGTTTGGAACGGCCAAAAAAGCGGGTAAGGCAATAATTTTTATTGATGAAATTGATGCGATTGGCAGAATGCGGGGCGGATTGGATGGGGGGCATGGTGAAAGAGAGCAAACACTGAATCAAATTTTAGTGGAAATGGATGGTTTTGACACTAATACGGCGGTGGTGGTGTTGGCGGCGACTAATCGAGGTGATTTGCTGGATCCGGCGTTGATGCGACCAGGCAGATTTGATAGAAGGGTGGTGCTGGAAATGCCCGATTTGAAGGCAAGAGTTGGCATATTAAAAATTCATGCTAAAGGGAAACCTTGGGATGAAACGGCCGATTGGGAAGTGGTGGCCAAAAAGACAGTTGGTTTTTCGGGGGCTGATATTGAGAATATGTTGAATGAGGCGGCGATTGCGGCAGCCAGAGAAGGCAAAGATAAAATTGGCATGTCGCAAATTGATGAAGCGTCGTTAAAAGTAAAACTGGGGGCGGCTAAAAGACGAGACCAGTCTGACGAAGACAAACAGATGACGGCATATCATGAGGCTGGCCATGCAATTGTTAACTTTGTAGAGGGTCTTGACCCGGTGTCAAAAATTTCGATCATTTCACGAGGAATGGCACTAGGATTTACCCTAATTCCACCAAGTCGTGACCGAGTGCACCAAACGAAATCGCGGTTAATTAGTCAGATGGCAATGGCGATGGGTGGACGGGCGGCAGAAGAGATTGTCTTTAAAGACATAACGACAGGAGCATCTTCGGATATTTCCCATGCAACCAATATCGCTCGCGATATGGTGGTGGAGTGGGGGATGGGGGATTTGGGGCCAGTTAACTTTGGGCCCCAAGTGGATATTGCCGATTTTGGCAAGGCCTGGACTGAACCGGCGAAAATTTCGGATTCGATGCAATCGAAAGTTGATGAGGAAATTAAAAAACTAGTCAATACTGCTTTGGAAAAAGCTAGAAAAACTTTGATTAAAAACCGTAAAAAACTGGACCAGGTGGCAAAGATACTGGTGGAGAAAGAGACGATGGAAGAAGCTGAGTTTGAAGAGGTGATGAGAAAATAGAGGGCTTGGGCGAGCCAAGCCCCTACTTTACTTCACCACTGGCTATTTTTGTTCCTCGAGATTAATTATTCTTTGAAGAATTGCTAATGTACCCAGATAAACTGGTTCGAGGCCGTTGAGGTCGAGAGAGCCGGCGCCGAGATTGGTGGCTTGGGAATAAGGAGTATCGCTAGTGTAGTTAATAATGCCCAGATCAAGTGGGGCGGAATTTAAATCGACAATGGTACCTTGAGGGTACTGTTGGTCGTAAGTAATTTCGGTGATGGAGGATAAATAGGGACCGGATTCCATTTCGACGACGGTGATGTTGTTTTCGAGATATTTTTTGATGAGAGCGTCGTTTTGGAGGAAGGTGCCGAGAAGAGAAACAGCTTTTTGATTGGTAAGGGTGGAACCACGATTGTTGGTGTAGGGGAAAAAGCTATTAAAACAGTTTTTGAACATATAAGTGTTTTGGGTATGCTCATCAAAAACTAGTTTGGGAATTTCAATGTCGCCAACTTCACTGTTGAGAACGGCGGCTTTACCTAAAATATAGACCCCATTGACATTTTTGACGTTTTCAAACAGCTCATTGAGGACTAAATAGGCGGCAAAACCGAGAGGGTAGTCGATATTAACAATAAATGATTCGGATTTATCGAGTTTGGATTTTTTGGAAATCTTTAATCGGGGATCCGCGCCAACAGCTGACGCAGTTTGGCGGGCAAGCGAAGAAATAGGAAAAATTTGGGCGTTGACGTCGAGATAGTGGGCCGAGGGAGCAGAGATAATGCCAAGTTTTTGCTGAATGGCGGAAAATTTAGCTTTAATCTCAGGAAGAGACTGGTAGTTACGAAAAACGTAATAGAGAAAATCTGACTCGGAGATAAATATTTCTTTTTTCTGAATTTTGTCCCAGGTATCTAATAAAGGTGAAGAATCTTTTTTGAGCAAACTTAACAATTCTTTTTTGAGGGATAAAGGAAAACCGGTGATGGTATTTAAAAGGCTGTGGGAGTTGCTACTGACAAAATAGATATTGGACTGGGACAGATGGACACCGTGATTGCCGGTGGTTTTGGCGAGGTTTTTGTACCAATGCTGGACGGTTTTGGTGTAGTCAATCCAGGAACCGGCTAAAAGTCGGAGACGGAGGTTTTGGGGACAACGATAGATGTTCTCAAGACGGTTGGCAAGATTTTTGCCAAACGATTTAGTAAGATTGGAAAAATCGGACGGAGAAATTTTGAGGTCGGAAGCCAGAGTGGTTTTTTTTAGGGCGGTAGTAAATGCGGTAATGTCGGGGTATTTTAATTGTAGTAATTGGTGGAGCTTGTTCCACTCCCATTGGTAGGCAATAAGAATGTTGACGATGTCGTCGATATCGGAAACCGAACCGATAAAGTAGGCGAGGGTGTGGGTGGCTGAATCGAGATGGATAGGGCGACGGCGGGCGCGAGTAGTGAGGCGGGGCCAGGAGGTGACAGAGGGGTAACCAGCTTCGGAAAAAACTTCGGGATTTTGACCCATGATAACTAATTCGGTTTGGTCGATTTCGTAAGGGAGGCGGAGAAGAGAATAAACTAGGGCTGAAGTGTCAATTTTGGCGGTGTCTTTGCCCAGGGGGTGAAGAATGGATTCCATTTTGAGATGGGGCGGAGTGAGGGAGTTTACCGTAACTTCCATGTTGGACTTGAGAGCCGAACGGTAGGCTTTGACGTGAAGTTCGATGTTGTCGATGGTGGCGGGCATATATACAGTATGAATTAATAATTAGTAATAAACAATTAATAATTAAAAACAATCATTCTAAATCCCCTGTTCTGGGGGTGGTCGGACTTTCCCCATTTGACTACATTTTTTCTTTCAATCCACCCCCTAACCCCCTCCTTTGACAAGGAAGGGGAACTTTTTTATAGGATAAGCTGGGGGGTGGGGGAGACTAATTACTAATTAATAATTACTAATTAATAATTTAAAAAGAACGAATTATTTACCTTAATAAGTTATAGGGTATGATTGGTGCTTGAATTTTGACCATAAAACTGTGATAATTCTGAGTATATGTTGAAGCAAGTTCCAGAGACGATGGGAAGCCGGGCGTTTTTGTCGTTGGCCGAGCTAAAAGCAGGACAAATAGATAGAATAGATAGGACTGCAGATTTTTTATTGAATAACCATGTACTGTCGCCAGTTACAGCTGTTGATATTGCACAGCAAAATGGTAGAGCCATCGGAATTGTCGGTGGGTTGAGGGGCGGAGCAGATCAGGTGAGCAAATTACAATTAATTGCGGATCTTGAATCAACGACATTACCACCGGAAAAAGATAGGGCAAATGAGGCACTGGAAGTATTGGGAAAAGCGGTTTTTATGGTGATGAGATATGGTGGTGATGATCACTTGCAGAAGGCATTGCAATCACCAGATAGTGTTGATGCTGTTTTGCCTGAATCAATGAAGGGGCTAGGAAAATTAGTTATGGACAACATTATTGGTGACCAATTGGGACAAGTTTTAGTTGAAGCTGATGGACATGTGGCAATGATGCAAGCTATCAACATAAAGAATGGTCCAAAAATGGTAGGTCGACTTGAACAGCTTTTTGACCAAACTATGCAAATGAAAGGAGTTGAAAATGATGAGAGGGTAATGGTGTTGGCGGTGTTGAATACTTGGATTCAAAAGATGCAACCAGAAGTAACTGTTGGGAGCCAGCCAGGGATTAGAATGGGACAACCAGAGCAGACTGATGGGATGTTGACGGCTGCAATGTTGGCCTCTAAGATGAGTGGAGTTAAAGAGGGTGGGTTGGACGGGGCTTCCCCGGCGGTCACAGCTGAACTTCTGAAGCATAGATTGGAGGGGGTGAGCGAGGCACAAGTAAAAGCTTGGGTCTTTGGAGTAACAGATTTAATGACAAGCAATGAGCTGTTTTTTGCAAATGGTTGGCAACAGCTTATACAGTATGTTGGAAATCAGCTGGGTACTATGAGGGGAGAGATTGACAAGCTAAACATGGCTGATTATGAGAAATTGTCGACACTCAAAAGCAAGAGTAACGCTGGTGAGAGACAAAAAATTATTCAACAAATTGAAGCAAGAAACAAGGGTTTTGAAAGAGCTGATAGTTTTGTGGAGGCTGTAGTGACTGTTAAAGTGCAGGAAGCGGCAATATTACATTGTGATTCAACTTTGGAAACATATTTACAGATGGTGCCACCAGCAGACAGTATGAATAGATATGTGTGGAACAAAGATCTGCTAAACTCACTTGAGGCTGATCCGATAATTGGAGATGTTCATGGTTGGATGCAATTTGACGCTTACAATGGTTTTAACAAGGGGAGGAGTATTGATAATCTGCGGAAAAATTTAGATGATCTTGATGGGTTTGCAGATAAATTTGCTAGGTCGATTTTGGGCGATCCAAAAAGATTGGCTTACTATAAAGAAACGTATGGTAGTGATTGGAATCCTGAGTTGGTAAAGACGCAAGCAAGGGTAGCTATTGCCACATTTATTGTTGATGATTATGTAACCTGGTCTGCTTGGGTTAACGAAAATGCTGGTAAAAAGGTGCCTGCGTTTAAAAATGATGGTAAACCAGCAGGTTCGGAGGTTATTGGCTTTGCTGATCCAGCAAAATTAAAACAAAGGAAAAGGTTGAGAGCGTCAGATTCGAATTTTGAACACCCAGAAATGGGAGACGTGACAATGTGGAAGGTTAAGTTGGATTTTGGGGATGGAGGTACGGGAATAGATCATCCTTTGTTTGTGGCGGTGAGGCCAGTAGATTTACTTAGGGTGAAGAATGTTTATGGTGAGGATATTATTGGTCCGTTGGAAAAAGCGATATCTAGATTAGCTAACGCGAAATGGATGAAAGGTCGTGACGAGTTTCCAAAGATGTCGGAGGTTGGATATAAAGACATGATGCGGTTTGTGAAATTTTGGTCGGGAATGATTGGTGGGCCACAGGCAGACATGTTAGGAGTAGTTGATGCAAAAACTGTGGGAGCAGCACAGCAGGCCCAAAACATGTTCAGTGACCAGGAAGGTAAGGAAAAAATTGTAGGAAGTGTGGTGGGTGATGTATTGGCTGTGAAGATAAGAGCTTTATTGACAGGCAAATCGGCAAATGAGAATTTTATGACGAACATGTTTAGAACTATGGCAGTAGTGGGAGACTTCCCTAAGGAACAGACGACAATGTTGGCTTCATTGTTTGGGGCTGATGCGAGCCAATCGTTTGGATTGATAGCCGAATACATTAACCGACTTAATTTGAATATTAATACACCGGCATTTTTGCAAGCTAAAAAGATGCTACAAGTTTCAGTTACCGACCAAAGATTCGTGGAGGCTGCAGTTGGCTTTAAACATGCATATCTGATTGCTGATTTTGCAGGGGCGATAGGGGGATTGTTTAGTGGTGGAAGCGGCGGAAAGAGAAAATAAGAAGAGTGGGCAAATTGAGAGGAAAAGGTTTTTTTGATTAGGTTTTTACACCGCCACTTTTGCCACGAGGTGAACTGTTGTTGCTACTGCCACCAAAACTGGACATTCGCTGATCAAGCTCTTCTCCTGAGATGTTGATATTATTCTTTGGTGCAGTAACACCCCTATAGAAATTCTGTAAGACTTGGCCTGATTTTGCCACATTAGCAGCATTGTTGATAAAGTTGAAGGGGGCGCTTCCAATACCAGCCATGGATTGACCAACTGCCTGTTCCCATGGTGTTGGTTTGATCATGAAGATAAACTGGGGAATCATTTCGGGAAGCTTGGACATTAGAGCAACGACAGACAAACCAATACCGATACTGACAACATTACCGATTAATCCACCAGCCACTCCGATATCGGTGATGGCACTTTGAAGAGAAAGCCCATTTAGAATAGCAGGTTGCCAGAGGCCATTACTAGCTTTATCAATGAGTAAGTTTCCGAGAACTAGGAAAATCATAGATATAGGAAAGACGGAGAGATTGGCAATTATGTCCCAAATCCAACTGTTGAAACCCATTTTGGAATTAGGGAAAGCACCCATAGCAATTTCGAGAGGACCAATAATTATTTTGAAAATAGCGGTGATGTAGCACTTGAGACAGCCAAAATAAAACTTGAACATCCAAACCAGCATGCAAATGAGGATAACTAGTAGTACCAGTGGAACAGCTAAGGCAGCACCACCAAGAGCGGTTAGGACTGTAAAACTGCCGATAATAGCACCGATTGCCATACCCCAAACTATCATGGGGGCCATAGGAATGGCTCTTTGGGTGAGGCCGGCGATGGTATCCATATCACCAGTGGAAAGCTTGGTAAAATCGTAGTTGGAGAGAGTGCTACCACCAAAAATATTTTTGAAAAGGGTGGTGCCAAGTCCGGTGCCGGTGGCATTGAAGAGCAAGGCGATGACAAAGCTTTGGATAAATTGCATGAGGTCGATAACCAATCCAGCGATAGCATAAGAATAAGTGATGAGAACGAGAGTGGTGATGATT
>JAGORQ010000008.1 GCA_018062705.1 Candidatus Shapirobacteria bacterium | reverse complement strand
GTGCACCAGGTGAGGAGACAAAAGAGACAGACTCCGCCACAGGCGGATCCTCCTCTGGCGGAAAAAAAGCTGATAAATCTGATGACAAAAAATCCGCCGAAGAAGGTGAGGTTATAAAATAAATATTTATAACTGTAGAGACGTTGCGCGCAACGTCTCTACAAAATAGAAAGACATTAATCTGCGGTACAATACCTCTATTAAATTAACCATTATGTCAAACAATATTAATAGTAGAAGAGCTGATGAGTATGATGTTAGTGCACTCTTTGCTAAAACTAAACGTAAGCAGAGTGATGGTTTCGAGGTGCTTCCAACCATCTATGTTGCTCCGGTTTCAGATCGCGCCAATCTTGAGCAAGTCGAACTTTTATTTAATGAAAGATTTAAATCGCAGAAAACTACTACCAGCCCAAAGATACTATCCGCAATAATCAGTTACACTGGTGAGGTTAAGTTGGGATTTGTTGCACCTGCCGGGGATATGCCCGCAGTCAGACAAGTAGTCCAAAACGCCATAGCTTCTTCGAATCAGCTCCAAGCATTAATTGATGGTGATTTAAGATAAATGAAACGAGATTTTTACGACACCCTCGGAGTCAACAAGTCCGCCTCGGCGGCAGATATCAAGTCGGCCTACCGCAAAAAAGCCATGGAGTGGCACCCCGACCGTAATAAATCTCCTGATGCCGAGGAAAAGTTTAAAGAAATCAACGAGGCCTACGAGGTTTTAAGTAATGGTCAGAAGAAAACTGCTTACGACCAATTCGGCCACGCCGCCTTTGACCCGTCAGCCGGCGGTTTTGGCGGTCAAACTCACTCAACTCAAAATGGACCCTTTAGCTATACTTGGCAAAGTAGCGGTGGTGGCAATCCCTTCGGTGGTCAAGAATTTGACTTTGGCGGATTTAGCAATCCGTTTGATATTTTCGAGCAGTTCTTTGGGGGTGGTGGCAATTTTGGTGGTGGTCGTCAGCGCCAACAACTTCAAACCTACAAAATCCAGATTAGTTTTCTCGAGGCCGCCCTTGGTTGCGAAAAAGAAGCCAGTATCGATGGTCAGCGACGCAAAATCAAAATTCCCGCCGGTGTCGACGATGGTCAGCGAATCCGTTTTAACGAATTTATTTTATACATCGATGTTCTCCCCGACAAAGTCTTCAAACGAGAAGGCAATGATGTTTTTGTTAATCAAGATATTTCCTTAAGTCAGGCCATCCTTGGTGCAGACATCGAAGTCCCCACCCTAACTCAACCTCTCAAAATTCGCGTTAAGCCCGGCACTCAGCCCAATACTCTGGTTCGCCTCCGGAGTCAGGGGATTAAAGACGTCAATGGTTATGGTCAGGGTGACCTCTACATCCGCCTAATGATCACCATTCCTTCCAAATTGAATTCAAAACAAAAAGAATTGATCCGAGAACTGGACTTATAACCTTGTGTTATAATTCACCATGGTAAATCATCCGATAGATAACTACGAACTACACCATATAATATTGCCAGTAAGACTTTTAACCCGTAATTTGTATCAAATTGATGGTCAACCTTTCTTGGATGTAGTTGTTCCTCTACAAAGAAAAAATATTACAGATATGTCACCGATAATTGCCACTTCTCCATTAAGTAGCTCGATTTTTTTAACTTGCAGAGCAGTTTTAGAGCGACCTGTCAGATTTGGGAAATTGGCTGATGATAGGTTTACTGTTTCACAAGTTTATACCAACAGGACACCAGTGGATTTTGATATTGAATGGACAGTAACTGATTTAGCTGCTACCGGGTTGATCACTACCGCTTCACCCACCTGGAGAGCCAATCTTTTGGTTCTAAAACAAGTACGATAAATTAGTTAACCTTTCAGGTAATAAATTCAAAACAAAAAGAGTTGATCCGAGAACTAGACTTATAACCTTGTGTTAAAATCCATCATGTTAGCTAGAGTATTACCCTTAAGTATTGAAAGGTTCCAAATACACAAACCAAAACCGGCAGACGAAGGTGTTATCCGAGCAGTCGGCTATGTATCAACTGAAGTTATTAAACCAGGGAGACTTAGCAGTACACAGCCTTATCCAATTTCTTTTTTGTATCAATTTAGAAGGGAAATTAGTCTGGATTACTTATATTTAGTCACTAGAGGTGGTAGGTCAATATTGGTAGGTGTATCGCCAGAACCAGGATTATTTCGCGAGTCTCACAGAGTAGATGTTGATTCTGCTTATCGGCAGGGACGAATTAAGTTGTCAGGCTTGGGTTCAGCGGTAATGGTGTTGGACGAAAAAAAACCAATGTTGGCCACAATGGTGGTTGTTAGGTAGATTTTCTGCTATAATCTCTTATTACGGAATGGGGGCGTGCGCGTCCCCGTTTTCATTTATATAATTACACAAATTTACTCTTTAGTTTTTAAATTATTAAATTCTAAATTTTAAATTATTCAAAATATGGACATCAAGAAACTACCAAAAACCGAATTCGCAGTAGCTGTGGCCCAAATCGCTGGCGAACGCAATATTGAACCTCAAGAGATTCTCGATGCTATCGAACTAGGTTTAGTTTCCGCTTACAAACGTGATCAAAAGGAAAAGGGTGTAATTGTCCCAGACGAGTACATTTTCGAAGTCGAAATTGCCCCACAGACAGGTTCTTTTGCTATCTTTCATGTCACCGACAAAAAAAGAATTGACGTTACCCCGCCCGGTTTTGGCCGGATTGCTGCTCAAACTGCCAAGCAAGTCATCGATCAAAAAATTCGCGGTGCCGAAAAAGACACTATCATTGACGAATATCGCCGAAAACTCGGCAGTTTGGTTATGGGTGTAGTTCTTCGTGACGACCCCTACCGGCTAACTGTTGGTATTGGTAAAACTGAAGCTGTTTGTCCCAAGGATGAGCAAATCAAAAACGAAGTAATTCCTCTCGGTTCCAAAAAACTATTCTTAATCAAAAGTATTTCCGAAGATGACACCGGTCGCCGTGACATTATCGTGTCCCGACGCGATCCTGAGTTTGTCAAAGAATTATTTGCCCGCGAAGTTCCTGAAGTAGGTAATCGGACTGTTGTTATTGACAAAATTGCTCGTACCGCTGGGGAACGCACCAAAATCGCCGTTTCCAGTAGCCAGCCTGGGGTTGACCCGGTTGGTTCCTGCATCGGTCAAAAGGGCTCCCGCATTCAAGCAGTTCTTAATGAGTTACCACAAAACGAAAAAGTTGACGTTATCGCTTTTGCCCGCAATGCCCAGCAATTTATAGTTAATGCCCTCTCTCCTGCCGACAAGGCTCATGTGCTTTCAATCAAGGATAGTTACGCTATTGTTGAAGTTCCGGAGGATCAGCTGGCCCTAGCTATCGGTTCTGGTGGCGAAAATGTCCGCCTCGCTGGCGTACTTACTGGCCTCGAAATCAAAGTCCAGGCAATTGCAAAATAATTTTTCTGGTAGAGACGCCCCCACCGGGACGTCTCTCCACTAAAAATAAAAAAATATCGTCGTAGCTAATTTTCCTGAATTTAGAGTATAATTCATAGATTTTTCATTTTTGTACTTTGTTACTTATTTCTACTAAACATTTTTAATTTTTTGTTTTCAATTAATAAATTGAAAATTGATTGAAAATTGAAAATTGTAAATTGAAAATTTATGAACTCATTCCGTCCCCCTATTGTTGCTGTCATGGGTCATATTGACCATGGTAAAACCTCGCTTTTGGATAAAATCCGTAATGCCAATATTGCCAAGAAAGAAGCTGGCGGTATTACTCAACATATCTCTTCTTACCAAACTACAGTTAAGCTAAAATCCGGTAAAACCGGCACAATTACTTTTATAGACACCCCAGGCCATGCCGCTTTTGCCAACATGCGTTCTCGCGGTGCCAACACCACCGATATTGCCGTTCTGGTCATTTCGGCTGTTGATGGTGTCATGGCTCAAACCAAGGAAGTTGTCAAAGATATCAAGCTGTCTGGAGTCCCAGTCATTGTGGCTATGAACAAAATTGATCTTGAGGGCGCCTCTCCTGAAAAAATCAAAGGTCAACTGGTCGAACTTGAACTCACACCCGAGGAGTATGGTGGTCAGGTGGCCGTTATCCCTGTTTCTGCCAAAACCGGCGCCGGTATAGACGATTTACTTGAGAATATATTACTTAACGCCGATGTCCTTGAGCTCAAAAATGAACCAGACGCTCCGCTTGAAGCCATTGTTATCGAATCTCGCCTCGACAATAGTCGTGGCCCTGTCGCCTCAGTCATTGTCAAAAAAGGCACTCTCCACCTCGGTGATACAGTTTTTGCTGAGAATATTTCCTGTAAAATTAAGGCCTTGGTCAATAGCGACAAAGAAAACGTCAAATTTGCCCTACCTTCGGCTACAGTAGAGATACTGGGTTTTGTATCAACGCCTTCGGTCGGCTCTGTTGTTCGGGATCACCTTGTAGAGACGCCAGGTCTGGCGTCTCATAATGTTAGTCATTCCCGCGTAGGCGGGAATCCAGGAACCGTAAAATTGCCCGTAGTCATCAAGGCTGATGTTGAAGGCACACTCGAAGCCCTTAAAAATAGCTTTAGTGATGATGTAGTAGTTGTCTCGGCTGGTGTTGGTCCGGTGACTGATAATGATGTCTTTTTGGCCGAATCGGCCAAAGCCCAGATTTATGCCTTTAATGTCTCAATCCCCCGATTTATCAAGAATCTGGCTGACAATCAAAAAGTCAAAGTTTTTGAATCCAAAATAATCTACGAAATCATTGAAAATATCCAAAACCAAGTTCTCAAGCTTCTCGATCCAACCATCGAGGAAACTACCTTAGGTGAGGGAAAAATTATAGCCGAGTTCAAAATTGATAAGGTTCGAATTGCTGGTATCCAGGTCACCAAAGGTGAAATCACCAAGGGTGATCGAATCCACCTGAAACGCGACGATAAAATTATCAAAGACACCATTGTCGAAGGCATCCATCAAGCCAAAAATATTCTCGACAAAATTAAGTCTGGTAGTGAATGTGGCATGACCTTTAGACCTTATGTTGACTTTAAATTAAATGATGTTATAATAGCCTATAAGGTTTAACAATGAACCGAATTAATACTTTAACCTCCCAGCAGGTGGGGAAAGCTATGAAAAACTATAATGTTTCTGAAATCAAAACTTTAGTTGATTCCGCTAAGTCTGCTTTGATTGTCGTGCCAACCATTAGTATTGATGCTATCGGTGCTGCTCTAGGTTTGGCTATTGCCCTCAAAAAACAAGGTAAAGAAGCTCGAGTTTATTGCCCCACCAAAACTGATCAAAATTATTCAAAATTAAGTGGTCTTGAGCTATTAACCGACGTTTATGTAGCTAATGATTTAATGGTTACTCTTGACTATCCTCTTGATCAAATCGATCAAGTTTCTTACAACGATAACGGTGGCAAGCTAAATTTGGTGGTAAAAACCAAAACAAACGCCCCCAAAATTGAAAATAACAAAATTATTATCAACAACGATGCTACTTCTGCCGATGTTTGCTTCATGCTCGGTGATGAAACCGCTCTTGGGGCAACCGCTAGTATGACTTCAAAAGGCAATTGGATTTTTGTGACTCCACAAAATGTCACCAAATCTTGGGCCAAGGCTACCTTGCTTGATCCTGATGCACCTTTTTCCGAAATCTTCACCTTCTTTATGCCGATGATCGGCCTAGAGCTTGATGTTGATTCTGGTAAAGATTTGTTAATTGGACTTCGAGTCGCCACTCAATCATTTAGTGTCAATGTCTCGCCAGAATCTTTTGAAGCTGGTGCTGTCTGCTTACGGGCTACTCAACCAGAAACTCCTGCAGTTCAAGCTACACCAACAACTCCAATTGAACAAATTCCAGTTCAAAATGTCGAAAAATCCGCCGGCATGCCTCTAACCAACATCCCTAATCCTACCTTTAATTCCACCAATTAAAGTAAAATATGGACTTTCCAGCAACTTCTAAAGAACTGGCAAATAGGTATCCCTTTTTTGACTCTGAAACCAAGAGATGTAATTTACCTTTGGTTGGGTTGTGTCCATTTTACACTGATGGTCAATTTATCTTTAGAGGTGTTGCTACCTGTAACTACGAAAAGGAACGTGGTTGTGCCAAAACAAAACCTGAGGAAATAGAATAATTTTGTGTTACAATATCCCTACACTTCCATTAATTTTATAACTTGTACTATCATGCCTATCAAAGCCACTGCCGAAGCTAAATGCCACGCCACCTCTAGAGTGTCCGAACATCAAAAAGTGGCCCATGTTCATTACATGATTGGTAAATCTCCTTGTGATGGCTGTCGTTTAACTCGTACCGATCTTGATAGTACAATTTTTGTGATTACTAGTACTAATCCTGATCGTAATTGTATAATTAGTCCTGTCCCTGTTGCCTCAGATACACCTGTCGAACAAGCTTAATTTTGTGCTACAATACCTCTACGCTTCCTTCGGTTTCGAAGTCACCATTCTTCGATATTACATTTTCACCGATACAAGCGATTTATCTCTATGGCATTAACCAAAGACGAGAAAAACGACGTTATTAAAAAGTATTCCCAAGCCAAAGGTGACACCGGTTCTCCCGAGATCCAAGTAGCCCTGCTTTCCGAAGAAATCAAAAAACTTCAAGGTCATTTGGGTGACAACAAGCACGATTCTCCTGCCAAGCGTGGTCTTTTGGCCAAAATCGCCAAACGCCGCCGTTTGCTCCGCTATCTATCTGCTCACAATCTTGAAAGATATACTAAAATCATTAAAGACCTCGGTTTAAAGAAATAAAAATAGTGCTCTACCCTCCTTGTTAAAGGAGGGTCGGTCCGACATTCTCGGACCGGGGTGGATTTGAACATTAATATTTATTAACACATGAAACAATCATTTGACGTATCTGTCGGCAACAAAGTTATTACTCTCACTACTGGTCAGCTCGCACCTCAGGCCAATGGGGCAGTCCTCGCCACTCTTGGCAAAACTGTCGTTTTGGCTACCGTCGTTCTTGGCAAACTCGATAAATCCAAAGATTATTTTCCATTATCTGTCGAATTCCAAGACAAACTCTATGCCGGAGGTCTGATCAAAGGTGGTAAATGGATCAAACGCGAAGGTGGTCCTTCTGATACCTCCGTCCTTTTGGGTAGAATTATTGATCGCTCGGTCCGTCCGCTTTTTCCCGCCGGTTTTCAAAACGAAGTTCAACTCATCATCTCAGTTTTGAGTAACGACAAAGAAAACGATGTCATTATCCCTGCTTTTACCGCTGCTTCAGCAGCTTTAATGATTTCTTCAATTCCGTTTAATGGTCCAGTTTCCGCTGTTCGCGTTGGACAAATTGATGGGCAAAATATTTTATTTCCCACATTAACTGAACAATCAAAGTCACTATTTGATCTCTTAATCTGTCACGATCCTGAAGGTGTCAATATGATTGAGGCTGACGCCAAAATTGTTGACAATGACACCATGCTTGGTGCTGTCAAGCTCGCCATGGATACAGCCAAAGAATTTAACAATCAGCTTTCTGAGTTCGCCAAAAAGTTTGGCAAAACTAAAGTTAGCTATAAGACCCAACTTCCATCTGCAGAGTTAACCCAAGAAATTGCTGATCTTATCAAAAACGATTTGGCTGATTTCCTCAAGGCTGGCATTGACGGTGCTCACATTGCTGGTGAAAATCTGATCAAAGACAAAGTCTTAGCTCATTTCGAATCAAAAATTAAATCGGAAGAAGTTGCCGAGAATATAGTTTTAGCTACCGTAGGCAATTTGGTGGCAGATGCTATTCGTACTGCTACCCTGAACGGTCAGCGTTACGACAAGCGATCTCTCGACGAAATCAGAGCCCTTAATGCCGAAGTAGACATTCTTCCCTGCACCCACGGCTCCGCCCTGTTTGAAAGGGGATTAACCCAGGCACTAACCATCACCACTCTTGGGCCTTTGTCTGAACAACAAACTCTCCAAGACAGTACTGGTGAAACCAATAAACACTACATCCACTATTATTCCGCCGCTCCTTTTTCCACTGGTGAAACTGGTCGCACTGGTCGCCCTGGTCGCCGCGAAATCGGACATGGTGCCCTGGCAGAAAAAGCCCTGTGGGCAGTAATACCTTCTGTTGAAGAGTTTCCCTACATGATAACTCTAACTTCAGAAGTTCTGTCCCAAAATGGTTCATCCTCTATGGCTTCTACTTGTGGTTCAACTCTCTCGCTTATGGCTGCTGGTGTCCCTATCAAGGACAAAGTTGCTGGCATATCTATTGGTATGATGTCGGATAAAACAGGTAAATATGTATTGCTTACCGATATCGCCGGTATTGAGGATCATTGTGGTGATATGGACTTCAAAATCACTGGTACTCGTACTGGTGTTACCGCTATCCAACTAGATATCAAACGAATGGGCTTGTCTTACCAAATGATTGCCGACACTTTTGTGGCTTCTCTCAAAGCTCGTCTCCAAATCTTGGATAAAATCGAGTCAGTTCTCAGTGCTCCTCGTACCGAACTGTCTGATTATGCTCCCAAGATTAAAATGATTACTCTCCCCGAAGACAAAATCGGCGAGGTCATTGGTTCTGGTGGCAAAACTATCAAAGCCTTGATGGAGAAATATAGTGTTGAAATTGATATTGACGACTTTGGCCGTGCATCAATTTCCTCACAAGACAAGGAAAAAATTGCCAAAGCAGTTTTTGCTATTGAGTCGATGGTTCGCGATCTTCAAATTGGTGAACAGTTTGACGGCGAAGTTACCCGAGTTGAAGACTATGGTGCTTTTGTTGAATTCCTTCCTGGCCGTGAAGCTCTACTCCATGTCTCCGAAATGGCTATGGGTTATTTAAGTAATCCCCATGCTATTGTCAAAATCGGCGACAAAATTCATGTCACCATTTCTGGATTCAACGATAATCATCAAATAAAATTATCCGCTTCTGAATTCAAGCAAGCCCACCAGGGAGAAGCCCGACCAGAAGGTCAAGGTAGTTTTGGTGGTGCTCCTCGCCCCAGCTTTGGCGGTGGCAACCGCGCCGGCTTCCGCAATTTCCCCTCCCGAAGTCCCAGAAGATAAAATTTTTTATCAACAATTAAATACCCGCCCCAGCGGGTATTTTTTTATATACGAAAGTTGGTATAACATTATTTATGAAACAAAAAACAAAAACACAAGCTAATCCAATAAAGAAAATGACCGGTATCGAATTTTTAGAGTATCTAATTAAACATGCATATCGCGGCAAAAAAGCACCGCGAGATTTGAGCACCAACGACGATTATTTGTACGGCATAAAACGAAACGGAAAATACGGTTTATAAAAAAATAGATTCCTGCCTTCGCAGGAATGACCTTTATTTTGTAATTTGGTTATTGGTGATTGGAAATTGTTTGGATCTTGTTTTTTGGTGATTGGTTATTAGTCAAAATTTAGCATATACTGAATATATGGACACGCGAATCATGTCGGCCGATGAGGCTATTGCCAAGTTAGTCTCCCGCTCTCAATCAGTGCCGGTCCCCGATGGGCTCAAAGACAAGCTCGAAGAGCTTTTTGCCGAACTTAGGATAAATTCTCGCTCGGAAGATACTTTTTGGCAGAACTATCAAGGTATCTCCAAATATGTTGAGTGGGTAGTTTCGCTTCCTTGGCAAAATTCCTCCCAAGACATTCTTGACCTGGATTATTCCAAGAAAAAATTGAACGAAGGCCACTTTGGGCTCGACATGGTCAAAGAGCGTATTTTAGAATACGTCTCCGTTCTTGCTCTTCAAAAAAATCGTCACCCTGACCAACCACTTCGCGCCCCCATCATGTTATTTGTCGGCCTAGTCGGTACCGGAAAAACCACCATGGCCAAATCAATTGCTGAAGTTATGGGTCGCCAACTTATCCGTATTCCTTTTGGCGGTTTGGGTGACCCTCTCTATCTCCGCGGCCAATCACGACTTTATCCCAACGCCGAACCGGGGGCAATTATTCGCGGTCTGGCTCAAGTCAAAACCAACAATCCAGTCATCCTTCTGGATGAAATCGACCGTGTGGCAGATGAAGCATTGAACACCATTATGGGTGTGCTCGTCGAACTTCTCGACCCCGAACAGAACAGTCGATTTACCGACCATTTCCTGGACTATCCTTTTGATTTATCCCAAGCCTTTTTTGTGGCTACCTGCAACAACACCGCTCGAATTGCCACTGCCGTTATGGACCGTCTGGAAACTATCCAAATGCCTTCTTATACCGATGAAGAAAAAGTGGCTATTGGTCGCGACTATCTACTCCCCAAAGCCCTCAAAGACTCGGGACTTGGTCCAGAGGAAATCATTATTTCGCCCAACGTCTGGCCAAATATCGTTCGCCCTCTGGGTTTTGATTCCGGAGTTCGTACACTCAAAAGAAATATCGAAGGTATGTGTCGCAAAGTCGCTATGATGATTTTGTCTGGTCAAATCAAGCAAGTCACTGTCGACGAATCCAACGTTAAAATCTTCCTCCCCCAATGGTAAAAAAAGAATACAATCTATCCTTTTTTCTACTCCCCTTTATTTTACTGGCAATTGCCTTCATAATTTTACTTGTTAGTCTTTCACCCTATTTTGTGTTACAATGATTTCAAGCTTATCGAAAAGAATTTTTTATACTTCGAATTTGACTAACTGGCAGGAATTGACAAAAAACCGTTTTCCCCACAATAGCCATTCAATTGGTCGCAAGACCGTTTCTCTACTTTAAGTTTTATTATTATTTATTGTTTATTACTTTCATCTTGAGCTTTACAAACTTGATGAACTTTATAAACTTTATAAACTTTAGTCTATGTTTAAACAACCTTTAAACCCAACCCAAGTGGCCAGACCACTTACCAATTTTAGTAATGTTCCAAATCCGGTCCGAGTAATTTCCGGTAGCCGTGACCAAGTCCGTATTTGTTCACTTGGTACGTTTGGTGATGTTACTCAAAACATGTTTGTTTACGAATTTGCCCCCGGTGGCGATTTTGCCAAAAGTCAAATCATCATCGTTGATTGTGGTGTCGGTTTTCCCGAAGAAGATGCTTTTGGTGTTGACCTGCAAATTCCTGATACCAAATATTTAGCCGATAGAAAAGACCGAATTCTCGGTATGTTTATTACTCACGGCCATGAAGATCATATTGGCGCAATTAGATTTATTTTGCCTATCCTCGGTACAAATATACCTCTTTATGCTCCAAAACTCGCCGCCGCCTTTATCGAATCTCGATTAGCCGAATCAACTATTCGTGCCAAAATCACCGTTTACGAGTCTGGTGAAATTTTTAATGTCGGTCCATTTACAGTTGAGCCTATCCGCGTCACTCATTCCATCCCCGACACTCATCACTTCGCCATTACCACCCCCATGGGTATCTTGTATCATGGTTCAGATTTCAAATTTGACATGTTCCCTCTCGACGGTAAACCAGCCGATTTAATTAAGATCGCTTCAATTGGCGCTACGGGTAAAGTTATTGCCCTAATGTCAGACTCTCTTGGTTCCGATCATGAAGGTTATTCACCTTCTGAAGGCTCCATTGCCGAAAATTTTAAATATGAAATTGACCGTGCCAAAGGTCGAATTTTTGTCACCTCGATTTCTAGTAATATCGTTCGTTGGGGTCAAGCCATTCAATACGCCAAAGGTACCGGTCGCAAGATCTGTATAGTTGGTTATTCAGTTGACAAAGCCGTCAATATTGCCAAAGAATTGGGCTACTTAAATCTTCTTGATTCTGATATTATCCCTGTCGAACGAACTCGAAATTTTGCCGACAATAAGCTTATGTTTTTGGTAGCCGGTTTTGCCGGTCAACCCGACTCAGCTCTATCTAAAATGGTCATGGGTAAACATCGTGTAAAGATAAAACCAAGTGACAAGGTAATTTTCTCTTCTCCAGATTATATTCCCGGTACCACTGGCAATATCAACACTATGATTGATACTTTATCCAAAATGGGGGTCGAGGTTATCTATGGTGAAAAAGGCGAGTTGCACGTTTCTGGTCACGGCTACCAAAAGGAACACGCCATCTTAATTAGTCTAGTCAAACCAAAATATTTACTCCCGATTGGTGGAAATTATCGCCATATCAAAAAATATTTTGAAATGGCCAAACGGATGGGCTTTCAAGATACTCAGTTTATTACTCCCGACTTTGATTCCGCCGTCACATTTAATTCTCAAGGTTTTGATACTAGCTATCACATTCCTATGCGCAAAGTGTTGATTGATGGTTTGGGTGTCGGCGATGTCGGTACCACCGTCTTACGCGATCGCAAGCTTTTGGCTGAAGATGGCATGTTTACCATTGTTATGTTGGTTGACAGCCAGTCTGGTGCGATGACCAAGGAACCAGTAATTCTGTCTCGAGGTTTTGTATTTGTCAAAGAAAACACTGATCTCCTCGATTTCCTCAAGCTCCAGGTAACTAATAAATTCAAAGAGGCTACTTCATCACCAGCCAATTTTGAATATATTCGTACCCAAATCCAAGCTCATATCGAACAAGTGATTTTGGACAAAACCGGCCGCCAACCAATGGTCTTGCCGTTAGTTATTGAAGTTTAGTCCACTGTAGGGGCGCCGCTCGCCGGCGCCCACATTAGTCATTCCTGCGAAAGCAGGAAACCATGTTATTCTTAAATCAAGCCTGTTAGTGTATAGGTAATTCTGTGCACGGCAGGCTTTCTAGTTTTTTTAGGTCAAAATTTGGAACTAAGCAGTTAGGATAAATCTGTATATTCTTTTGAGACGTTCCGTTGGAGCGTCTCTACCAGCTCGTTATATTGATCTTTACCCCAATTTTTAGGATTATTTTCAATATATTTATATCTCGACCAAAATTCATTGTTACTTCTAATTACCTCATCGTAAAATCTTGGTTGCCAGCCAAACATTTTAGGGATTTTATTAATTCTTTTTGTTGAAATTGATTTTATTTGATTGATTATTGATCCAACGGAATTAGATTGCCATTTGTGCGTGGCAATTTCCGGACGTCTGAAATTATCAATTATGTTTATATTTGAGACGTCCCGTTGGGGCGTCTCTACCGAAAACAAAATTTCAAATAATATATGAACATGATTGGGCATAACTACATATTTATGCAATTTAAAATTTATTCTTGAACTGAAAACTCTTTTTATTTCTTCATCAACAATTGCTCCCATCTGATTTAACTTCATTTTCCCTTCAACTATTTCTCCAAAATGCTTATTGTGTCTATAGGTGCAAAATGTTACAAAATATATACCTTTTGAAGAATAATTCCAACCAGCCAATCTTGAGCTGTCAACCAAATATTTATCGACAAACAAAACCATAATAAATTATACAATTTCGGTTTGGTAGAGACGCGCCAACGGCACGTCTCTCTTTGAAAAATGAACAATATTTGTCTTTATGCAAAAAACTTTTTAATAAAAAACATCAAAATTCCAAAACATCCTTTTGTAAATTCTGGTGTTTTTATTATATTTTTTATGTATTTATTCATAAATATTTAAATAAATAACTTCTAATCTGACTATATGATTAATAACTTTCGGTTCACAAGTTTTAAGTTCATAGCCAAGTTTGTCATACGATTTTCAAAAAGGTTTAGTTTTTTAGAAATTAAATTATAAACACAACCAAACTTCTGTCTGTTATAATCATCCAAACCAATGAAGCGGTTTCCCGCCGTCGAGGTGCTACCGATGAGGCTAGCCAGAACTGAACTGTATAAATTCACCAGAGTTTAATTAGGGTGGTACCGTCCCGATACTTCGAGACCCCTAAAACATATTAATGTTTTTGGAGGTCAATATGGCTACATATGACGATTTCGTCAAGCTCGACATACGTGTCGGTAAAGTAATTTTAGTTGAAGATTTTCCTGAAGCCAAAAAACCCGCCTACAAACTAACAATCGATTTTGGCCCAGAAATAGGCATTAAACATTCTAGTGTTCAAATTGTTAAATATTATAAAAAAGAAGAATTAGTAGATAAATTAGTTCTTGGTGTGGTCAATTTTCCTGTCCGTCAAATTGGACCTTTTATGTCAGAGTCTTTAACTTTAGGTGTTCCTGATGAGAACGGTGATTGCATTTTAATCACACCTGATAAAACAAAAGCGATTGTAGGAGGAAAATTATTCTAAAATATAGCTATGGCCAAAAAACAACTTGCTGATTTCAAAACAAATTTATCTGAGTGGTTCAATGATATTGTTCTCCAATCCGAACTCGCCGATTATGCCCCAGTCAAGGGTTGTATGGTAATTCGCCCCTATGGCTACGCCATTTGGGAAAATATCCAGCAATTTATGGACAAAATGATCAAGGAAAAAGGCGTCAAAAATGCCTACTTTCCTTTGTTTATCCCGATGCACTTTTTGGAAAAAGAAAAAAATCATGTGGCTGGCTTCTCTCCAGAACTAGCTGTTGTTACAGTCGGCGGCGGTCAAGAATTGTCCGAAAAATTGGCAGTTCGTCCTACTTCAGAAACTATCATGTATGAGATGTATCGCAAGTGGACTAGTTCCTGGCGCGACTTGCCAATTCTCATAAATCAATGGTGTAACGTGGTTCGTTGGGAAAAACGCACCTACTTGTTTTTACGCACCTCTGAATTTTTGTGGCAGGAAGGTCATTGTGCCCATGCTACTCACGAGGAAAACATGGAAATGGTTAACTGGGCTCTCGATATGTACGAAAAAACCTACGTTGATTTATTGTCTGTTTATGGAATTAAAGGTCGCAAAAGTAATTCGGAAAAATTTGCCGGTGCCGGTGATAGTTACACTTTTGAAAGTCTGATGCCGAACGGCAAAGCTCTCCAATCGTGCACCAGTCACGACCTGGCGCAAAATTTTTCCAAATCTTTTGATTGGTCAGTTCAAGGCAAGGATGGTCAAAAACTTTATCCACATCAAAACTCCTGGGGTTTCTCTACTCGTTCCATCGGCGGTCTAATCATGGCCCACGGTGATGAAAACGGACTAGTTTTACCCCCAATGGTCGCCCCGACTCAAATTGTAATTGTCCCAATTCCGGCCCACGAGACAGCTTCTATCAAAGCTCAAGAAATTTATACTGAACTCAAAAAAACTTATCGGGTAGAACTTGATACTCGCGAGGGCGAAAGTGCCGGATTTAAATTCAATAAGTGGGAACTCAAGGGTATCCCGCTAAGAATTGAAATAGGGGATCGTGATGTGGCCGAAAACAAGGTGATAATCACTCGTCGCGACACCAGTGAAAAAATATCAATTAATATTGAAGATTGTAGTTTGAAGATTGAAGATTTGTTAAGGGATATCCAAGCTAATCTACTTGCCAAACACAAAAAGTTTACCGAGGACAATACCTTCAAAGTTGAGAATTATGATGAGTTTAAAAAAGTCATGGAAACTACTCGAGGTTTTATCAGTGCCCATTGGTGTGAAGATTCTGAGTGTGAAGGGAAGATCAAGACCGAAACTAAGGCTACTACTCGCTGTCTACCTCTCGACGCACCTGAAGAATCGGGTAAGTGTGTCCGCTGTGGCCAACCCTCCACCCACCGTTGGTTATTTGGACTTAGTTATTAATTCAAAATATTATGTTAAGAATTGACGAACAAATCGATCAAGAATCGTATAAATACAAAATTATTGCTGAAAAATGGGAAGCTAAGGCCGACAAGTTTCGCTATGACGCTTACACCACTAGATCAAAAGTAAATAGTTTATTTGCCGATGCTCTCAAACTTAAAGAGGAAGCATATAGACTTGAAAGCCTGACTGACGACAACCAAGATCCTATTTGGAAAAAAATTTATCAAATAAAAGCCGATGCCTTCAAGCTCGAGGAGCAAGCCCAAAAACTTAACGCCAAGGTTTATGATGAAAAAAGAAAGTTTTATGTCTATCAAGTAAAAGCATCATTGGCTTTTGCCAAGTTTACAGCACTCAAAGCCAAAGGTTATTTAACTAAAATTAAAACCAACGCACCTGGTGAGTGCGGCCCCAAAAAAACCAAATGAAAATAATCCCCATAAAACCTAACATCGCCTTTCCCGATCTCGACAAACTCGACATTCGAGTTGGTACGATTGAAAAAGTAGAAGACATTGAAAAGTCCGACAAACTTGTCAAAACCACTGTCGATTTTGGCGAATTCAAACGGGTGATTGTGGTCGGTCTCAAAAAAGAACGTCAAAACCCAAGGGAAATTGAAGGCAAACAAGCGCTTTTTGTAGTCAATCTGCCACCCAAAGAAATGTTTGGCATTATGTCTGAAGGCATGTTTTTTGACATTGGCTACAGTAACGACATTACTCCCGTGCTGGCCATTCCCGAAAAAGAAGTTCCGAATGGAGTTTGTGCTGGATAAATCACTATGAAAAATATCAAAGAAATTAAACAAAATAAAACAAACTGGAAAAAAATTCGTCACTTTGGAAAAGCTACAGCCAAGAAAATGAAAATAAAAAGCGAATCGGAGGTCTACCGGATTATTGGTGATCAGTAACGAAGTATTTTTATTTTAATACTTAATACTTACCACTAAATACTATATACTGAATTCATGCCCCGCGGACGCAAAAAAAAGTCATTTCTACCCCATTTCAAACTTAAGCCATCAACTGTTCAGTCAATCTTCTTTATATTCTTCATAATTTTATCGGTAATTTCCATATTTTCATTTCTCCAAACCGGACCTGTCCCTACCAAATTAAATGTTATTCTAACTCAGCTTTTTGGTGTCGGCGCTGCCGCTGTTCCTTTCCTTCTGGTCTTAATTGCCTTTCTTTTTGCCAAAATTAAATCTCAATTAAAAGAGCCAAATGTATTTCTTGGTTTTGCAGTAATGTTTGTTTCCATCATTAGCTTATTTCGTCAGGGAATTGTCGGGAATTTCTTTTCCGAACAAATCGTCTCTCTTTTTGGCGAACTACCCACCTTTATAGTTTTCTTTTTTTGTTTTATTGTTGGTTTTGTCGTTTTGTTTGACACTTCAATTCTCCAGTTAATCAAATTTTTTCAAAGACTCTTCGCTACAATCCAAAAATATACTGTCGGTAACTCTTCTTTCAAATCAAAAGATAAAAAGAATTCATCTAAAAATTCCGACACAGTATATATTCAATCGGAACCTCTCAAGAAAGAGCACCTCAAGGATAGAGAAGATCCTGCTGTGGTTGGCGTCGCCCCAATTTTTAAGTCTGCTCCCTCAGTCTCTGCCTCCTATCCGCTACCTGCCAAGTCAAATAGTTCTTTAGATGGTCACGAAACTCATGTCTGGCAATATCCCTCAATTGATATTTTTGACGATACTCCTGGAGCCAAAGCAGACAGAGGAGATGTTCGTAAAAATGCAGGCATCATCGAGCAAACTCTTGATTCGTTTGGCATCACTGCCCGAGTGGCCGAAATCAACAATAGTCCCTCAGTTACTCAATATGCTCTCGAAGTAGCACTTGGTACCAAGCTGGCCAAAATTTTGTCACTTAGTAATGACATGGCTATGGCTCTGGCTGCCCCTGGTGGTATGATCCGGGTTGAAGCCCCAATTCCCGGCCGATCATTGGTCGGTATTGAGGTCCCCAACCGTTCCCTCGAAGTAGTTCCTATCCGTTCGATTATGGAGTCGGCAGTCATGAAAAATTCTAAGTCAAAAATTACGGTTCCGTTGGGTCTTGATGTGGCGGGCAACCCCAAGGTGGCTGATATTGCCAAAATGCCTCATGTGCTTATTGCCGGCCAAACTGGATCTGGTAAATCAGTTTGTGTCAACTCTTGGATTTCCACCTTGCTTTTCCGCGCTTCACCTGAGGAAGTTAAGCTAATTATGGTCGACCCTAAACGGGTTGAACTTACCCCCTACAACGGCATTCCTCACTTATTAACCCCAGTTATTGTTGAGCCAGAAAAAGTCGTCTCTGCTCTCAAATGGGCAGTTGGCGAAATGGAGCGTCGCTATAAAGTATTTACCGAAGTTGGAGCCAAAAATATCGAAGGTTACAACAATATGGCCGGTTTCCAATCTATGCCATTTATTGTGATTATTATTGACGAATTAGCCGAAATAATGTTGTTTTCCCCCACTGAAGTTGAAGACAATATTTGTCGGATTGCACAAATGGCTCGCGCCGTTGGTATTCACTTAGTTTTGGCCACTCAACGTCCATCGGTCAACGTCATTACCGGTCTTATCAAGGCCAACGTTCCTACACGTATCGCTTTTGCCGTCGCCTCAATGACTGATTCCCGAGTTATTCTTGACACCCCCGGTGCTGAAAAACTACTGGGCCGAGGAGACATGTTGTTTATCCCCCCAGAACTTGCCAAGCCAGTTCGCGTCCAAGGCTGTTTTGTTACTGACAAAGACATTGGTAAGTTGATTGACTATCTCAAAGCCCAACGCACTGCTGAATATCAAAATGACATTGTTTCCCTACCTGTCAATATTCCCGGTTCTAAAAGTCCCAATCTACAATCGATTGATGGCGAAGAGCATGATGCCATGTACCAAGACGCTGTCAAGTTTATTTCCGACACCGGCAAGGCCTCAGCCACCTACCTTCAACGACACTTTAAGATAGGTTATGCCCGGGCTGCTCGACTATTAGACGAACTTGAGCGTGGTGGTATTGTTGGTCCAGTCAATGGTGCCAAGGCCCGCCAAATCATGATTCCCCACCGTGTCGGAGACGAAATATAATGACTAATTACGAATTACTAATTACTAATGCCAAAAAAATTCTAATTCGATTATTAATTAGTAATTGTTAATTAGTAATTGGTAATTAATACTCATGTTTCGCGTCTCTTCAATCTTAAAAAACACTCGTGAAGACAAGGATTTGAATTATCTTGAAATCAGTAAAAAAATCAAAGTTCCTGCCAAATATCTTGAAGCTTTGGAAAATGAAAAAATAAATTTACTTCCTCAAGAACCTTATTGTTCTCTCATCGTCAAAGACTACGCTAATTTTTTAGGACTAAATGGTGAAGAAATTCTTAGTCTTTTTCGTCGGGATTTCGCCTTCAAACGCAAATCAAAAGTCGACAGAAACAATCAGATATCTTTTACCCCCCAATTTACCTTCAAAATAAGTGTTGCTTTCACTATTATTATTTTCTTGAGTTATTTGATTTTTGAGTATGTCAAGTTTAATCAGCCTCCACAGCTTGAGGTTATCTGGCCTTCACGGGACCCAAATTCATCACAGGTTGAAATAAAAGGCACTACTGATCCCGAGTCTTCTGTTCGGGTAAATAGCGACCTGGTGATTGTTGATGCTAATGGTGGATTTAATAAAAAAATAAATCTAAATAGCACCGAGACCAAGGTGCTAGTCGAGTCCAAATCAATCAACGGCAAAACTACCAAGGTTGAAAAAGTGTTGAAATAATACATTTAGGGATATATAATGTCATATATGAACACTGTCAGACTAGTCCTCAATCCCGAAATTAAACTTGCACTCGACTTTTTAACTGCCACCGAATACCCCACGCTTAGCTACTCAGAGGTTTTTAAGGTTGCCTTGGCCAAAGAAGTCACTAAAGTAAAACGAAAATCATCCAAGACAAGTTACTTTGATAAAGATCCGACAGTGAAAGAGCTACTTATACAGGCAGACAAAATATTTACTCCAGATTATAAAACTAAGTTTTGGGATGATACCAATATGAAGCCAATATCCCTTAAAAATAATGTATAAAGTTGTCCTTGTTAAGTTCCCCTATATTGAAAAAACTAAATTCAAAATAAGACCTGGTATTTTGTTATCACCCCAATCCTGGGGAAAACACAAACTTATTGTTGTTGCTTATATTACATCTCAACCACCTGAGAAAATAGCCACTGAGATACTTATCGCTCCAACTAAAAAAAATGGACTACGACACAAATCAGTAATTAGACTCCATAAATTAGCTACTGTTAGTTCAAGTGTGTTATTCAGTGAAATCGGTTGTTTAACGCCGGCACAATCATCTGAAGTCAAAAATAAACTTCGGCAAATGTTTGATATTTAGTTTATACTTTCCCTATGGATATCACTCAAATTGTCATTGTCATCTGTTTATTGGCTGTTACTGGGGTACTGTTTTATTGCGGTATTTATACCGTCCAGCTTCTTAAAGAACTTAAAAACGCCCTGGCCAAAACCACGGCAATTCTTGATGATACCCACCTGATTACCAGTTCTGTGGCTCGTCCCGTCTCTTCTTTTTCCGAGTTTCTCATGGGTTTCAAAAACGGCCTCACTATTTTTAATAAATTCTTCGACTCAAAGAGTAATAAATCAGATTAATTTTTGCCAAATTATACAAATACTTATTAATAAACTTTTTTATTCCTTTATGAATAAGTTTATTATAATGGATTTTTAAATTATGTCCGAAAACAACGAATCAAATTCAAGTTTTTTGTTCGGCATAATAATCGGTGCTATTATCGGCGCCGTCATCGCTATTGTCATATATAAAAATAATAGGACTGAAATTTTTGACAATCTCCGTTCGAAGTTCGACGATCTACTAAAAAAGTATACTAACCAAACTGTTCCGATGTTTTCCAAGCCAAAGAAGAAAAAAATAGTTAAATCTACCAAAAAAATCAAAGTCACACTTCCAAAAACCCTCGAGACCGTCAGTCTGGCACCAGTCAAAATCCAGAAGCCAAAGAAAATGTTTGTAAAGTAAGCTTGATTTCAAGTGATTTTGGAGTAGAATAGCCCAAATGTCCGAAAAACTCACCCTAAGAGCGGAAAAAGGTAAAACAGTTTGTGGGTTAATAATCACCTCCGACAAGATGGCACGTGCTTACGAGCTTGGCGTCAGGCTGTTTAAAGACAAAAAAAGGGCCTCTGGTGAGCCTTATTATCATCACTGCCTTGAGGTGGCAAGGATTCTTCAGCAAGAGTGGGGCATAACCAATGAAGATGTGATTATTGCCGCCCTACATCACGACACTGGCGAAGATACAAACTACCCCATCGATAAGTTACGGACTGGTTACGGCGACACTGTTGCTGATTTGATTGTCGGAGTCACCAATTTACCCAATTCAACAGACGGTGAGTCTGTTAAAAAAGTTTTAGGTGAAGATAGTACTAATCTTGGTGTGGCAGTAATCAAGTTAGCCGATCGCCTACACAACATGAGAACGCTCGATGCTATGCCAGAAGCGAAAAGGGTTAAAAAAGCTGACGAAACCATGTCGGTCTACACTCGACTAGCTGCCTCAATTGGTCTGTGGAAAGCCAAAACAGAACTAGAAGATCTTAGTTTCAAATATCTCGATCCAGTCAAATACGAAGAATTTAAATCAAAAATTGACTCAGATCCTCGACGCCAGTCAATGTTTATTGATCATGTTACCTCTCGCTTACACCACTCGCTCCAAGGCATAAAAATTCTAAGAATCGTACCTGAACCAGGTGGCTACTGGGCTAGCTACGACCAAATGCAAAAAAGAGCTCAAAGAGGAGAATCTTTACCCGAAGACGTCACTGAGATTGAAGATATTACTCGATTCATTGTAGTTACGGACAGTATCGATTCAATGTATCAGGCTTGTGGTCGTGTTCGCCAAGAATTTAATGGGGCTATAAATTTTAACCGCAGTCATGAGTATTTAAATCAATCTGCTCGGGAAAATGGTTACCAGGCAATCGAAACGGCTATTAGATCAACTGAAGGGGACTTTAATGTGGCAGTTGTTACTCCAGGAATGGATAGTTTTAACCATTACGGTGTTGTTGGACTTATAAATAGCGGTGAATATCAAGACAAAAAACACAATTTAATCTACGTTTTTACCGCCTCTGGACATGTCCGCTATTTTAAGGTTGGTGCAACTGGTGTTGATTTTGCGGCAAGTATAAATAACTCAGTATTAGCCGATGCTAACTCAATCACAACAGATGGAGTACCTACCAGCTTATCAACAACACTTAGAAACGGAACTAATCTTTATGTTGTTACCGGAGAGTCTAGGTCCGCACCTTTACCGGGAGTCGAAAACTACTGTCGATTTCCAGAAACTAGACTTAAAATAAGACAACTTAGAACCCAAGAAAAAAGACTGGAAAAAATAGCCACTGGCAAAAACATGCTTGAACCACTTATTTCGCAACTCGGTATATTTGATTTGGCAGATTTGGGTCACGATCCGATACTAAAATCGGTATTGTATAAGCTAGAGTGTGAAGACTTGTCAGGTCTTTATTTCAAGATGGCCAGTCAACCATCTTTTATCCATACCGTTTCACAAGAGTTATTTCTTGGCGGCATAACTAAAGAAAAACTGGGCCTTGTAACTATTCGTCTCCGAGGCAAAGATCATCGAGGTATTCTCAAGAAATTGATGGACGAAGTCGAAAAAACAGGAGTAAATATATACAATACTGGACATGTAAAATCAAAAGAGTCCTTTGAACTGAGAGTCTTGCTCCAGCACCTGTCAAAAAACAAAACCAGATCTTTTCATAGACGAGTTTTAAAACAGTTTGTCGATGACAAACTCGAAATTGATATAACTTTATAGCTAGTAATTAAATGTTATTTGAAATCACAACGGACGCGAACCTTTTTAGTGGATAAATATTTTTCCGGTAGTTTGGTAAGACCACATTTTTCATCTTTTTCAAGATTGTCACTCTGTCAGTTCCATACAGTTCTGCACTTCGATAAACTCGTCGCTCTGTCATTATATTTTCTGTTGTATCTATAAATACTGGCAAGTTAATCGCTTCTAGGAATTGAGGTTGGATTGCATAAAGCCCTTCAATAATCACCAGATTAGATATCAAAATATTGGAGTACCCCCTCCTAGAGCTAATTTTAGCATCGTAAACAGGTAAAGCTATTTCGACGGCACCATTGGTAATTGAATTTACATGCTTGGTTAATAATGGTATGTCATAGCTTTGAGGGCTATCAAATTCAATCGCATCTGTCTGCTCTGATATGCCTTTGGAATATGAATCCACCGGAATTAAGGTCACTCGTTTAGTCCCTACTTGTGCTAAAACATCTCGAGCCAAGCTGGATTTTCCAGAACATGAACCACCGCATATTGCTAAAACAGTTCTATCACTATTGTTTTTCGATTTCAGAAAATGTGACAAAAAGTCAACTCCCTCACGGTAACCTAACTTCATTTATTTTTGACTCCTCTAAACATCTTTTTAAAACAGAACGGCTCAAGTGGTTATAGTTCGTCACAAAATCAAGCGCTGTAATTTTCCATGTATGATATCTATCCGCTGGTGGTGCAACTGTTATTGGTTTTTCAGATAGAACAGTTCTTAACGCCTTTGTTATCGAGTCTATATCTAGTTTTTTTACTACCAGTCCTTCACTTTTAGACTGTACATGGAAAGGGTTGTTACCCAAACTTGATACTATCATCCTTGTGCCACAACATCTAGCTTGCATTGCCGCCTTACCATAAGTCTCATAAATAGTTGTCAACAAACATGACACGTGTGCGGTCTGAAGGTGGGGGGCTATTTGGTCGGCCAGCATTGATCCATGCAACACTACTCCTGGTATTTTTTTCATTTCCTCAACTGACATAAAATCATTCACTCTCCCATATATTTCCTGATCACCTATTAGATGGAGTTCGGCGTACGGAAATTCAACCTTTATTCTTTTAAAAGCCTCGATCAATAAATCTATGCCTTTAATTTTTGTCAAAGCACCAACATACGTTATTTTGCCTGGTATTCGCTCGACTGTTTTACTAATGTTAAAAACATCACTGTCAACCCCGCTTTGTAGTAGTCTAATATTTTTAGTAGGTATGCCATATTCCTCAAACTCAGAAGTGACAGCTTCCTTCATCGCTTCAGTCATTACCCAGATTTCATCAGCCAAAGCCGCATTTTTTAAACGTTCAGCACCCATTTTTCCTAACGCTAAAGTTCGTAACAATAGCACTAATGCTGACGAGCTGTTTATTATTTTTCTTAAACTACTAACGCGGGAAGTTGATCCTTCAACAATAACTAAGTTTTTATCCATGCAATAAAGTGGGAGAGCTGCCTCCAATGTGTCTTCTGGTACCCCAATTAGTTGGGTGTTAGCTTCTTGAACCGTGTCCCTAAAGTTTCCTTCATGTAGAATTGTAGTTTTGTAGCCCCATTTTGAAATGTGCTTTGAGATATATAGATTTGAGTTTGTATGTCGGTATTTACCTACAGGAGAGCAGTACTTGCCATCCCATCTCTGTACAAAAAGTGAAGAAAAGACTGGTATTTCTTCTAACGAGATAAACTCATAGTCATACAAATTTACATCCTCATTTAATACTCTGTTTAGGTACTTACAAGCAATTTTTTCTGAATAATCATCATAATCGGGAGAGCTGCCTATGTTTTTTTTAATGTTTTTGTATTTTTCTTCAACACTAACTTTTTTTCCTGAGATATCGGTTTTATCTACTATGTTGAGTAATAACTGAGGCACCGTAACACAATTATTTGCAATATCTAAAGTAAAATCAACGCTATTGTGCCTAATGTGATGGGCAATTAATGGCTCATCAACATAAAAAAAAAGTCTTCGAGAACTAATACTGTGACCCGATTCTAATTTTAGTACTTGTGACAATAGTAAATTTTCGCTTACTATTTTTTGCAATACTTTTGGACAGTCGTGATAGAAAATAGCTATGTAAGTTTCAATTAAGTCTTTTTGTCTAACTCCCCTCATTTTTCCAAACTCCTCAGCCCTACTCAACAGTGAATAAATGTGAAGATAAATTCTTTTATTATCTTTTATGTATGAATCTCGATATAAATCCAACAAGTTACGAACGGATATTATCGGGAAAGTGCTCCCAATTTTTTGAACTGCTGGGTGAAATTCCATCAGCTCCAGGTATTTGCAAATTTTCTTGTCAATTAATTCAATTTTCATGCCATTATTATATATTAATATTCAAAATCAACAACTAGCAACTTACACAGCTAATACATACACTGAAATTATTATAAGATTATGTTATAATAACCGTCATGCCAGATACTCCAGAAACTAAAGTCGAGCCAACAAACCCTCAAACAACCTATTTCCATTTAAAGAGTTTTTTGCGGGTAATACACGATTGTAATATTACAACTGATCAGCTACCTGCTTGTATACATCATATGAATGGTAGATGTGATTTGATATTTAATGCTGTCTGTCGCGGTGATAGAACAGGAGAGGAAGTAATTGCCGAAAACCAGACAATGAGAGTTATTTCTGGTCCCGAAAATGTAACTTAGTCCCACTAATTACAGTTCTGGTTTTACTTTAGTAAATGGGTAATTTCAAGATGTAGTTTTTTGTTGTTATAATCCCTTATGACCGCCCGAGAATTAAAAGACCTCTACATCAAGTTTTTTTTGGACCACCAACATCTGGAAATTCCTAGTGCCCGGCTGGTCCCTGAAAACGATCCGACCACCTTGTTTATCTCAGCTGGCATGCACCCACTAGTGCCGTTTCTTTTGGGACAACCACACCCTCAAGGCACTCGAATTGTCGATGTCCAAAAATGCGTTCGGACCGGCGATATTGATGAAGTAGGTGATACTACTCATCACACTTTTTTTGAAATGCTCGGTAATTGGTCACTAGGTGATTACTTCAAATCAGAAATGATTCCTATGAGTTATCAGTTTTTGACTGATAAAAAATACTTAGGAATAGATCCTAAATATTTGGCCATAACTTGCTTTTTGGGTGACGAAAATGCCCCCAAAGATACTGATAGTCGTGATTTATGGCTAAAACAGGGAGTTTCCGAAGATAGAATCGCCTTTCTTCCCAAAGAAAACAATTGGTGGGGGCCAGCCGGAGTTACCGGTCCCTGCGGTCCTGACTCAGAAATGTTTTATTGGATAGGTACCGATGCTCCGCCTCAAAAATTTGATCCCGATGATTCCCGCTGGGTGGAAATTTGGAACGATGTTTTTATGCAATACAATAAAAACTCTGCCGGAGTTTTTGAATTATTACCCAAACCAAACGTTGATACCGGCATGGGGGTTGAACGGACTACAGCCGTCCTCAATGGCTTATCCGACAACTATTTGTCACCAATTTTTCTGCCAATTATTCAAAAAATAGAAGAACTTTCAAATTTAAAATACACCACCGTAGGGGCGCCACTGGCTGGAGCCCAAAAATCAATGCGAATAGTCGCTGATCATGTACGCTCCGCCGTTTTTATAATTGCTGACGGTGTAGAACCTAGTAACAAAGAAGCTGGCTATGTTCTCCGTCGACTAATTCGCCGTGCCATTCGTCAAGGAAAACTACTCAACATTAATACCAACTTTACTAAAATAATCGCCCAATCAGTTTTAGATAATCAAATTAACTATGCTGGTGTATATCCGGAATTAAATTTAAACTCAGAAAAAATCTTAACTATTATTGACACCGAAGAAAACCGTTTCCGTAAATCACTTGACAAGGGATTATCAGAAATCAACAAACTAATAACTCGTAATCACAATGTGACGGGTAAGGAAGCCTTTGATTTGTATCAAAGTTTTGGTTTTCCTGTGGAAATGATTCAAGAAGAATTATCCAAAAACAATTTGTCCCTCGATAAGGCTGAATTTAATAAATTCCGCGAAGAACACTCCAAATTGTCTCAAACCCTCTCCGCAGGTAAATTCAAATCTGGTCTAGCTGATCATAGCGAAATTATTACTAAATATCACACCGCCACCCATTTACTCCATGCTTCGTTACGCAAAATTTTGGGTGATCATGTCCATCAAACCGGCTCCAACATCACCTCAGAGCGTTTACGCTTTGATTTTTCCCATCCGGAAAAATTAACACCCGAACATATCAAACAAGTTGAAAATATGGTCAATGAGCAAATTAAAAAAGATTTAACTATCACTTGCGACACACTCCTCTTTACCGAAGCTCAAAAAAAAGGCGCTCTGGCATTTTTTGGCGCCAAATATCCGGAAACTGTCACTATGTATACGGTAGGTCCTGGTGATTCCTTTTTCTCCCGTGAAGTTTGCACCGGCCCACACGTAGAACATACTGGAGTGTTAGGTGTTTTTGAAATCACCAAAGAAGAATCTGCTTCCGCTGGCCACCGTCGTTTGTATGCTGTTTTGAGGTAAAACAATCATAAAAAAATAAATTTCTTCCCCCCTTTCTTCAAAGGGGGGAATGAGGGGGGATTTTGTAGTATTCTTATTCTATGGAAAAAGGTTTTTGGTTGATCGCTCTCGATGATCTATCGGCCACAGCATCGTACATCAACCATTCTAATGGTCAATATCGAGTCGCCCAAGTTGGTTGCCCCCAAGACTGGCTGGCTACCAACCCAGACACCATTATCAATGCTGTCGACGCTTCACTATCTACCACGGCCTCAGAGGCCGGAGTGCTCGAGGTTGACGAACCTTCAACTGCTGCCTTTATCCTCCCTCCATTTTGGATCGGTCCCGACGGTAAAATTTCTCCCAATTATCTCAAATTAGTAGAATCGGTCTGCAAAGATCTGAAGCTTAAGCCACTTGGTTTTATTGCTAATGATGAGGCGGTGACCGAGGCTGCCAACACTGCCGATTCATTTCCCGCCAGTTTTATATTTGTCTATCTCAATCGACAACTATTAACCTTATCTTTAGTCTATTTAGGTAAAGTTAAAAGCCGTCTTAATCGAGTGGTCTCTGGTAATTTCGACCCAAGCATTATTGAATCAACCTTAATCGATTTGCAAAGTGAGTCAACACTGCCACCTCAAATAATTTTGGCTGGCCAAATTGATGAAACAATTATTCAACAGATAAAAAATTATTCCTGGATCGGCAAAAAAAATGTTGAAACTTTCCTCCATTTTCCTTCAGTTACCGTCTACAGCTCCGACCAACTAACCAATATCTACTGCCAGGTAATCAGTCACCAGTTTTCGCCTAACGTTTCAATTACTCCTGCCCCAATTAGTCAGGTAGATGATATCGAAGTTGATGATCTCGAAGTTGAACCAGAGGACGAATTAGTCGAGGAAGTTAAAATAGCCGAGGTTACCCCAAGTGAAATCGGTTTTGCACCTACTGAATTTGTTGAAAACAGTCAACCTTTAGTTTCTGAAGAATTTGATGTAGTTAAAGAAATTACTCCTTTACCTCCGCCAAAAATAAAAAAAAGTTTTAAACTACCCAAAATAACTTTACCTCAAATACCTAAAATTAATTTTCGTCTAAATTTAGTGGTCTGGCTAATACCGCTAATATTTATTTCGTTTCTGGCTACAGTATTTTTTCTGTCAAAAGTAAAAATTACCCTTCTATTGACTCCTTACGAGTTTTCCAAAACCGCCGATGTTGACCTCAATTCAGTTGCCAGCAAAAAATCTTTTGATATTAACTCCAACGCCTCAGTTAAATCCACTGGTCAAAAAACTGTCGGTTCTCAAGCCAAAGGTGAAATTATTATCTTTAACAAACTGGACAAAACTCAAACCATCCCCAAGTCAATTATTTTACAAAGCGATAATAATCTTAAATTTGAGCTATCCTCATCGGTTCAATTAGCTCCTAGTAGCATCAACTACGACTCAGGTACTATCACCATGGGTCAGACAAAAACTTTAGCCACCGCTATCGAAATTGGACCGGAATACAACCTACCCAAAGACGCAAAATTAACTTTTAAGGATTCTGCCTACAGCTCTTTAATTGCCAAGGCAAACCAGGTTTTTACAGGAGGTACCAAGCGTCAAGCCTCAGCTGTCAGTGCTGACGACAAAGTCAGCCTAGAGCAAAAAATTAAAGCCGATGTCACTTCATCAATCGATAGTCGTTTAAATCAAGATGTCAAAACAATTTCTGATGCCATTAGTGAAACTATCGAAATTAAGCGCAACCGAATTGAATATAATCGTGAGGTAGGGGAAGAGGCTGAAGAAGTATCCGCCTCTTCGAGTAATACAGTTTCTGTCTATTATTTTACTAACGACCAAAAATCAAAGATAATTGACTCTGTCCTGTCTGCAGTACCCAACTTTTCCAATTCAAAAATCGACCCCGCTTCTTTTAAGTTAGTCTATACACCCAGTTCCACCGATAAATCAAAAGGCAAATTGACAATAACTGGTAGTGGTATCCCAAAAATAAATTCTCAATTACTTCAAAAAAATCTCAGTGGTAAAACTCAAAAAAGTGCTCAATCAATTATTCACAAAATTGCTCCTCGAACCTACAATTACAAAGTAAACACCAATATGCCCTATTTCGATTTTTTTAACCCCTTACCCTTCCTCTCCAAAAATATTACCATTGAATCTAAGTGAGTTACTTATACGTCAAAGAGACATCTCCAGCCACTCCTCGAACTTTCCGTTTGAGACCTGTTCTTAAACGGCATAAACGGGTTTTTGCTGGACTTTTATTTGTAGTTGGACTATTTATTTTCTCATCAGCCATTCTCCCTATAGTTCAATATCAACTAGAATATTCATCGAAGTTCGGTCAAATCATTAACCCATTATCGGCTCATTTCTACAACAACTCTGGTAGCGTCCTAGGTGACTTGTCCACCGATTATACCCGACTCAACAATTGGTTTGTTACCGATCCTGGCGGTAACCAAGTTACCTCCTCCATCCCCAAGAGTGGCAACACTTATGTAATTTCTATCCCCAATCTTAAAATAAAAGATGCTGTAGTTATAATCGGGAGTCAAGATCTGAAAAAGAGTCTGATCCAGTATCCCCAAACAGCTCTCCCTGGCCAGCTGGGAAATGGAGTTGTTTTTGGACATTCGGTTTTGCCTCAATTTTTTAACCCAAAGTCATATTTGACTATTTTTGCCACGCTCTATCGCCTCAAACAAGGTGATGAAATTGATGTTACCTACGACAATATCCAATATAAATATTTAGTTGAAGAAATGTTTGAGGTTCAGCCCACCGACTTGTCAATTCTCGAACAACGCTATGATGGCAAGTATATTTCATTTGTCACCTGTTCCCCTCCAGGCACTTATCTCCGTCGCCTTGTCGTCCGTGCTCGAATTGCTGATAATTAAAATCACCAACACTACAATCTAAATACTGTTTATAATAAAATTTTATTTTACAATTACGAATAAATTTATTTTAGTATTTTCATGAAAAATTTTTACGAAGTTTAAAATTTTACACAAAAATACAATCCGCCTTTGGCGGATTAGTAATTAAATTATGAATCTTTTATCTATAGATTATGGTACTAAAAGAATCGGCTTGGCCTATTCAACGTTAGGCATTATTTCCACCCTACCTCCTATACCCAACGATGACAAAATTTTTGTCTTAATCAACAAAACTATCACTGAATATTCCATCGAAAAAATTTTTGTTGGTGTATCCGAAGGTGAGTTTGCCAAAACAACACTGGTCTTTGTCGACAAACTTCGTAGCATGGTAAACTTAGAAGTCGAAACTGTTGAAGAGGCAGTTAGCACAATAGAAGCTACTAGTCTTTTCAAAGACAATTTTGGTAAAGCCAAAAATTATAAAAAAAGTATCGACTCGGTCGCGGCAGCCGTCATCCTTCGCCGTGTTGTTACAGATTAATCAATAATGATCAAAAACCTAATTGCTCCGATCCAAGCTTGGTTATTATCCCAAGGCAGGTGTGTTGGTTGTGGTGAAGATTTATCCAAAGGTAAGCGAGCACCCGTTGGCGGTCGAACCACTGTCACTTGTCGTTGTGGCCGAATTTTTATTGAAACATCCAAAAGTAATTATCGTCGAGCTTTATTTGACGAGGTCTGATGAAACGTTGGTTCATTTTAGTTCTAGCCTTATTTTTTATTTTTTGTACCGGTATATTTTGGTCTTACACCAATTCGCTCCCTCTAAGCTCTGACAACACCGTCAAAGATTTTGTTGTCAATCAAGGAGATGGTGCTGATGAAATTAGCGCCCGGCTTCAAAAAAATAAACTTATAAGGAATCAATATATTTTTTTACTTATTGCCCGTCAGATGGGATTAAATAATAAATTAAAAGCCGGCCAATTTCGTCTATCTGCCAACCTAACTCCCAGTCAAATTATTACCAAATTAACTCAAGGTGGAAGCCAAGATTATTGGTTCAAGATAATTGAAGGTAGTCGAATTGAGGAGGTTGCTTCAAATTTGCCAGTAGAATTAAAAACCAGTCGACCAGAATTTCTGGCTGATGTCAAAAACCACGAAGGCTATTTGTATCCCGACAGCTATTTAATACCCGAGAGTTATACTACGCCCCAAGTTTTGACAGTTATTCAAAAAAATTTTGATAAAAAGCTCGCCGAAGCCAAGGCGGGTGCGACTAACACACAAATGTCTGACTCAGAAATTGTCACTTTTGCCTCACTTCTCGAGCGCGAAGGACGCAGTCTCAAGTCAAAACAGGAAATTGCCGGTGTTCTCCTTAATCGGCTAGAAATTGGTATGGCTTTACAAATCGATGCCACTGTCCAGTACGCCAAGGACTCTAAATTCACCCAAAAAGATTACTGGCTACCAATCTCAAAAGCCGATCTGTCCATAAATTCACCATTCAACACCTATCTCAATCCCGGTTTGCCACCCTCACCCATTTGTAGCCCCGGCTACAATTCGCTATTTGCCACTTACCATCCCATCACCTCAGACTATCTCTTCTATATCACTGGCAACGACGGCCTCATGCATTATGCCAAAACCCTTGATGAACACAATCAAAACATAGCGAAATATTTGAAGTGATATAATCCAATATGCCAAGAATACCAGCAATTTTAGTTAACGACAGTAATGAACTGCATTGGAGATTAACCGCTGGTTGTCCACGCAATCAAAACCTTCCTGAGAAACAATTTTTCTGTCCCGTTCGTGATAGATGCACTCTCCCAGTTTTGCTTGTTGGCGCTACTGATCAACCAACAGCTAGGAGAATATTAATAAAAACAAAACTAACCACCTGTGCTGATGGTAAAAATTATGGTGTTAATATAAATGCTTTACCTCAGGGTATGTCCGACTTTGATCCTTACTCTATAATTGCTAATTGTTTTTAGTCCTTTATATCCACCAACTCCTCCGTCTTCACTAAGCAATGTTTTGAGTTATAATTATTTATGGTGAAAAAAGCAATTAAAAAAAATACTAAAGTTACCGAGTTAATTATCGGAGGTAAAAAAATTAAAATAGGCAAAAGTGCAGTTAGGAGTACTAAGGGAGGATCGTTTAGTGAGCTTATAAAAGGGTTGAGACGTTTATCAAAAAAGGACGTTTTTGAATATACTTTAGATTAATTGTGGCCAGTTTTATCTTAGATACAAATATAGTTCAATATTCTTCAAGTCGTGGAACTAGCATTCCCTTTACCAACCTATTAGCAGATCTAGATAGCCAAGGACATTCACTTTATTTTTCGGAATATTCAATCTTCGAGCTACTTCGAGGCGCTAAATTAAAAACCGAAACAGAATTAGTAAGCATATTAGATAAATTTAAAAAGTATCCTGTAGATACAAATATTTTACTAACAGCAGCTCAACTAGAAACCGTTTATCGAATGGAAAGTATCCCATGCGAAAAAATAAGTGATGGGGACAAAATTATCGCTGCGACTTCAATTATCACTAACAACTTTATTTTAACAACGAACGGTAGAGATTTTCCTTGGCCATATTTCATTGAGCAAGAGCGCACACCTCTAGTTTTTAATGAAAATCACTACTCAAAAACTATATTGGTGGCAACTTTCAGTCCAGATCTAAATTTGCTGATGAAGAGGTTTTCTGAGCGTGGTTAGTTCTTTTTATTTACCAATTCTTCCAACCTCACCCATCTTTCCTTCTTCACCTTCATCGACACGTCGTTTTTAAAAAGTTTAGCCGAGACGGTTCCGAGGCGAGGGGAGTACTTGTTGAGGTAGGCTATATCAAACCCTACTTTTTGGCACACATCCACCGTGTCTTCAAACTGTTCATCAGTTTCTCCCGGGAATCCAATAATAATATCAGTTGAAAATTTGACATCCTTAATCCCGGCCTTAATTTTCTCCACCAATTCCAAATACTCCTGTTTGGTATAGCTTCTATTCATTCTTTTTAAAATTTCATCATTACCTGCCTGGAAGGGGAGATGCAACAATCGGTCGATGTTTGGGTATTTAGCGATGGTGGCAATCAGTTCATCCGAAAAATCCCAGGGATTACTACTGACAAACGAAATCTTTTTCAAATTCTTCTTCGCAACATTTTCCAACAAAGTTGGAAACATGCTTTTAATTCTTTTTTTTCCCATGTGGACATAACTCTCACCCCCAAAATCACTCCCATAACTATTTACATTTTGTCCAATCAGTACAACCTCCGAAAATCCCTGTTCTATCGCATTATCAATCTCGCTTAAAATACTACTCATTGTCCGCGACACTTCTTTACCTCGAGCCTTGGGTACAATACAAAACGAACAATGGTTGTTGCAACCGGTACTAATCGATACCAATGCCGCCCCCTTTTTAGTTCTAATTGGCTCCCAGACCAAAAACTTCCCAATCGCCGCCCATTCGTCTACCTCCGGAAATTTTATTTTTAATTTATTTATTTTATCTTGATTCGCCCCCACCAAACATCCTGTAACTACTATATTTATTTTCTTTTTTACTCGTAACTCGTAACTGTTAACTGTGTTGATTAGTCCATAGGCTCTATTCTCAGCACTCTCCCTGATAATACAAGTATTAATCACCACCTCATCCGCCTCTTTCCAGTCTTCAGTTGTCTCAAATCCTTTTTCCCAATAATAGGCCTTAATCCTTTCCGAGTCCGCTTTATTTTGGGCACAACCAAATGTTTTTATATAGACTTTCACCCTAGTATCTTACCATAGCCAAACATCCCAAATCCCATCAGTACCACACTAATTGCGATAATTGCTACAGTTACTTCAAAAGTCCCTGATGCTGGCAGGGCATCACCAGCACCTTTTTCTACTGCCGTCATATTTACATTATTTGCCCCCAAAGTAAGTGTAAAGTCAATTTTAGAACCATTGTTCTCTAGATTGACAGTATGGTCGCCTTCACCTAATTGATCAGTTGGAGTAAACAGCCAACTTCCCGAAGAGTCAGCATTAACCTGTAGTGCAGTTCCATCAATTGTTACATTTACTGGAGCGCTTGGCGACGCCTCTCCCTTAAATGTTGGTCTAAATCCGGTATACCACCAATGGGATATTTGTTTACCTGTGGTGTCCATTCCTCCAATCGATTGCAAATTAAAACCACTGGCTCTAGCAGGAAATACTGTTAGACTGACTAAAACCACCAAAATCAATAATATATTTTTTATCATAAATAACTCTACCAAATATTTGACACTACTGTCTATAAAGTGCGATGATTTAACCATGGATGAAAATGCAAACAAAAAATATCAAGAAATAATCGATAAATATGCCGCTGATATGGGACAAGCATCTACTCCACCTTCACAAATTGCCTTATCACCATCAGAGGTTAAGCCAATGATTTCCGAAAGATCGGCTGTTGTCAGCCCTGCCATTGTTTCTGAATCCACACCAGTTTTTATCAAATTTTTATTTTTCATTTCCTTACTGGTATTTCTTGGTGTTTTATCAGCCATTGGCTACAATTTTTATCGCTCAATGAGCGGTTCTTCCCCGGTTGTTGCCTTACCTACAGCATTACCAACACAGCCAGTTTTAGGCGAAACCTGTTTGCTTAACGATACAAATTATCAGGTCGATGAATCATTTCCTTCAGCCGATGGTTGCAATACTTGTAGTTGTACCAAAGACTTGACTATCACCTGTACCGACAAAGCCTGTGATGCATTTACCCCGCAACCCACAGGGAAGACGGTTGCTTCTCCCACTTCAAAAATTAATCCAATCACAACAACAACAACAACAACAACAACCAAGACGGACCCGTTATCAATAGCTACAAAATACCTTGATGCTTACGTCACTGCTGATTGGGCTACCACAAAAGAGTTATCGGCTGACAAAAACTTCGACGAAAAAATCGCCGCTGGATATGAGCTAGTCAGTTACAAAATCATTAGCTCAAAATACGATTCCGACAAGAACTACTTTCATGTGTATCTAAATCTAACCGACAAAAACGGTAAGACTTTCAAAGTTGTCCCCCCAAATACACCACTCTCAATCTTGATGACTTACTCTGATGGTAAATGGAAGGCACTAACTTGGTATTTTTTCCAATAAACAAACTATTTACATCAACAAAAATAGTCTTATCATTAACTCATGACATCTAAAAATTCAGGTCTCGCTCAGCTCTGGGTACTAGTTGGTTTAGTCGTTATGGCAGTAGCCCTCCCTGTTGCTTCACTATTAGTTTCCACCAATCAAGATAATCGCAACAAAGCCACCTACAACTGTTCTGAAGTTACTAACCCTACAAATTGGAAACAACCATGTGCCTACGGTTGGTCTTGTGATACCAGAACTGGTACTTGGGTCTGTGTTCCCTCTGGAGCAACTTCAGTCCCGCTCTTACCTACTGTCACCAAAGTTTTACCCACACCCACCGTACCATTAAAATGTGCGTATCTGGGTTTATATTTTGGTTGTGAAACTTTAGATGAAAGGAAGAGTTGTACCTCAAATTTTGGAGTTGCCGGTTATAAAGTGTGTGAGTTACGCTCTGATGGGTGTTTGTACTGGACTAGTGACTGCATTCAACCATATCTCTCCCCAACACCGACATTTACTCCAATGCCTTCTCGTACCCCAACTTTGATGCCAACAAGAGTTCCAGTTCCAAGCTCATCGATAAAACCTACAATCTCTGCTAAATGCCTCTATCTTGGCGCTTATTGGGGTTGCAACTCAGTTGGAGAAGGTGTCATGAGAAAATGCTTCAACTCAACTAAATACAAAGCCTGTTACAAAAGGGACGATGGGTGTCTTTACTGGTCCAACTGTATCTACTAAATACGTCTCCAATTTGCTTCTTGCCAGTCCTCTTTGATACGTATATAATTACCCACATTCGGCGAGCGGTTGGTACATAACTCGTCCCATAATTATATTTTAACTTTCCTCGATGCCTTCCGCCAAAAGACTCAACTGGGGTAAAAATTACTCCAATCTTCCTAAGTTAGATTTAATTAAAATCCAAAAAGATTCCTGGGACCAGTTTCTCAAAACCGAACTCTCCAACACTATCCGCGCCATCTCTCCCATCTCCGACTACACCAGCAACAACTGGCAATTAGAACTCGGTGAACTCACCTACGAACTTCCACCTGTTACTCCCGACACTGCCAAACGCAAAGGCCTCAACTACACTATTCCTGTCCGTATCAAAACCAAACTTACCAACAAACGTACTGGCGACATCCGCGAAGAAGATGTGTTCTTCCTCAACTTACCTACCATGACTGATGAAGGCACCTTCATCATTAACGGAATTGAACGCGGTGTTATCAATCAACTCGTTCGTTCCCCCGGTGTGTATTTCACTGCTGAAACCGACCCAGGTACTGGTAAAAGCTTGTACAATGCCGAAATCCGCCCAATTCGCGGATCCTGGCTCGAATTCTTTGTTGGCAAAAAAGATGTTGTTTTTGCCCGAATCGACCGCAAGAAAAAATTTCCCGCCACCATTATTCTCCGAGCCGCTTGTGGCATGGGTGACAAGCAATTAACCTCAGAATTTTCCGATTATATTAATCATACTATCCAGGCAGATACCACCAAAACCAGCGAAGAAGCAATTCTTGAGTTTTATCGCAAACTTCGACCCGGTGAGCCAGTCGTACTTGAAAATGCTCAAAAATTTTTCCATGAAAGATTTTTTGATCTCCACACCTATGAATTAGGTAATGTTGGTCGCTATAAAATCAACAAAAAATTTGGTTTCAAATTTGATGATAACGACAAAGAAAATTGGGTAATTCGCAAGGAAGACTTAGTTGCTACTATCAAATATCTCGTCCAACTCCAAAAAGGTGAAGTTACTCGAATTGACGACATCGACTCGCTCGCCAACCGTCGTTTACGTCGTTGTGGCGAAATCGTTTCCCAAATTGCCATCCGTCCAGCTTTAGCTCGTTTTGAGAGAATGGTCAAAGAGCGAATGAGCTTGATTTCTACCAAAGAAAAACCCGCTCCTAGCCAGATGATCAACCCCCAACCTCTAATCTCATCTCTTAATACTTTTTATCGTTCAAACCAGTTATCGGCCATTCTCGACCAAACCAATCCTTTGGCCGAAATCGACTTGCTTCGCCGAGTTACCGTGGTCGGTGTCGGTGGTCTAACTCGTGAACGGGCCGCTTTCTCTATCCGCGATGTTCATTTTTCCCAATACGGTCGTATTTGTACTGTTCGTTCTCCAGAAGGTCCAAACATCGGTTTGGTCACCTACTTAGCACTTTATGCTCAGGTCAACAAATACGGTTTTATCGAAGCTCCCTTTAGAAAAGTTATCAAAAAAGGTGCTAAATCTGTTATCACTGATGATTTTGTCTTTTTCGATGCTGATGATGAATACAGCCACTGTATTACTCATCTTGGTATCAAATACAACGACAAAGGTGAAATAGACCAAAAATGGGTGCCAATTCGCCATCTAGGTGAATTTAGTGAAGGACCTGTTGAAAATGTTGAATATATCGATTTGGTTCCCAACGAAATAGTTGGTACTTCCGCCTCTCTCATCCCTTTCGTCGATCATGACGATGCTACCCGTGCTCTAATGGGCTCGCACATGCAAACTCAGGCCGTACCTTTGGTAAAAACTGAAGCACCAATAATTGGAACTGGTATGGAAAACGCCATTGCCACCTCCATGAATCGAAGTATAACCGCCCTCAGACCTGGTAAAGTATCTTTCGTCGATGGTGAGAAGGTAGTCATCACACTAGATAAAACAGCCGATCCTAAGGAATTTTCTACTAGAAGCATAATTAGCAAAGATGGTAAAACTGAAACTTATTCACTATACAAATTTGAACGTACTTCACCCTATGGTACTTGTTACAACCAAAAAGTTTTGGTTGACATTGGTGACTCTGTCAAAAAAGGTGATGTGTTAATTGATGGCCCTTCCACTAGTGGTGGTGAATTATCTATCGGTCGTAATTTATTGGTTGCTTACGCTTCTATTGACGGTTTATCTTACGAAGATTCTTTCTTAGTCTCTGATAGATTAGTCAAAGATGACGTCTTAACCAACATCCAAATTTATGAAAACGTCGCTCAGGTAGTCGAAACCAAACTAGGTTCCGAAGAATTAACCAAAGACATCCCCAACGTTTCTGAAGCCGAGCTTGCCAAACTAACCGAAGATGGCATTGTTATGGTCGGGGCTACTGTCAATCCTAATGATATTCTGGTGGGTAAAGTTGAGCCTCGTGGTGAAAAAGAATTGACCGCCGAAGAGCGTTTACTCCGAGCTATTTTTGGTGAAAAAGCCCGAGAAGTCAAAGACACCTCACTTCGAGTCGCCAACGGCGAAAGTGGTGTGGTTATCAAAGTTGATGTTCTCTCCAAAGAAAATGGTGATGAACTTGATCCTGGTGTTAACAAAGTTGTCAAAGTTTACGTTGCTCAAATCCGCCGAATTCAAGAAGGTGACAAGATTGCCGGACGCCATGGTAACAAGGGTGTTATTTGTCGCATTATGCCTCAGTACGATATGCCTCGACTCGCCGACGGTACTCCAGTCGACCTGGTTATGTCGCCACTCTCAGTTATCGCTCGTATGAATTTGGGTCAGATTCTTGAAGTAACTCTAGGTTATGCAGGCTACACCCTCGGCAAGAAATATGCCGTTCCAGTTTTTGAAAAATACACCGAAGAGCAAATTAGTGAAGAACTCAAGGCTGCAGGTCTTGATGTTACTGGCAAAACCCAACTGTTTGATGGTCGCACTGGCGATGCCTACGATCAAAAAGCTGTTGTTGGTATTGGCTATATTCTAAAGCTTGTTCACATGGTTGATGACAAGGTTCATGCTCGTTCAACCGGTCCTTACTCCCTAGTTACTCAACAACCTCTCGGCGGTAAAGCCCGGATGGGTGGACAGCGACTAGGAGAAATGGAAGTCTGGGCTCTAGAAGCTCACCGTGCTGCCCACACCTTACAAGAAATGTTGACCATCAAGTCTGATGATATTGAAGGTCGTACCCACGCTTTCCAATCCATTATTAAAGGTTTACCGATTCCAGAACCCGCAATTCCTGAGTCATTCAAAGTTTTGACAAAAGAGTTGGCCGGTTTGGCCATTGATATCTCTCCTGTCGGAGTCAAAGAAGTTGCCGCTATTGGCGATGATAACGCAGCGCCTGCAGACGATACGTCTTCAGCCCAACCCGTTGTTATCCAAAGTGATGACACCAAAACTACCGATTTAACTGAGGAGGAAAACTAATATGTTTAAATTCAAAAGCATGACCGATTTTACCGGTCTCCAAATTAAACTAGCTTCTCCTGACGAAATCTTGTCATGGTCAAGCGGTGAGGTATTAAAACCAGAAACTATCAACTATCGTAGTTGGCGCCCCGAGAAAGATGGTCTTTTTTGTGAAAAGATCTTCGGGCCATCACGCGATTACGAGTGTTACTGTGGTAAATACAAAAAAATCCGATTTAAAGGTGTTATTTGCGATAAGTGCGGTGTTGAAGTTACTACTTCCAAGGTCCGTCGTGAGCGCATGGGCCACATTGCTCTCGCTGCCCCAGTAGTTCATCTCTGGTACCTTCGCAATTCTCCATCACCTATCAGCTTAATTCTTGATGTTCCCCAAAAAGATCTTGAGGCTGTCACTTATTTTTCCAAGTATTTAATTACTGAGATTGATGCTGAAAAACGTCGTACCGCTTTAGACAATCTAGCTATCAATTCCAAAAAAAGAATTGAGCAAATCGAAACTGACGCCAAAAAGATGGTTGCCCTCAGAACTGAATCAACTAATGAAGATAAAAAAGCTCTCAAAGAAAAAATCAAAAACAAAGATCAGCTTTTGAT
>JAGORQ010000026.1 GCA_018062705.1 Candidatus Shapirobacteria bacterium | reverse complement strand
GTTTTACCGGTGTGTTGATTGGTGGGGATTTTGAGGCTACTTCCGAAGTATCTGAGTACGGTTTTTTCTCGGTAGAAAATTTACCACTCCTTCGCCAAAACCAATTGTTCCTCATTGACCTGGCCCTCAACCAGACGCTATCGCAAACATAGTGCGTTGTAAGTATATTAAAATAGTCTCTATGCCCCTTCCACCACTCAGTTTTATTTTTGAAGATAAACCTGTAGGCAATCTCACATTAAGTGTTGAGCAAAAAAAACTCTTCCATCGTTTTGAAAACACCGAGAGTCATATGTTTATCACCGGTAAGGCTGGCACGGGTAAGTCTGTTTTACTTCAATACATAAAATTAAACACCAAAAAGAAAATTGTTGTAGTAGCACCGACTGGTGTGGCCGCCCTCAATGTTGGTGGTCAAACCATTCATTCGCTTTTTCTCCTGCCACCGTCTTTTATAGATATAAACTCACTCAAAGTTTCTTCCAAAAACGCCAAGATTCTCAAAAGTATCGACACATTAGTTATTGATGAGGTTTCTATGGTTCGAGCCGATGTTATGGATGGAATTGACCATGTCCTCCGCAAAACACGAGAGGATAATCGTCCTTTTGGTGGTATCCAACTATTAATGTTTGGTGATCTTTATCAGCTTCCGCCGGTAGTAAATGAGCCAGATCTAATTCAATATTTTAACGATCACAATGGTGGATTTTATTTTTTCAATTCACTTGCTTGGAACGGTTCTGATCTAGAAATTTACGAACTCAACACAATTTTTCGCCAAACTGATGAAGGTTTCAAGTATATTTTAAATTCACTTCGAAGTGGTGATTTATCCGAAGATCATTTGTCAGTTCTCAATCAACGTTCAGTAGGCCCGGCGCCATCTATTGGTGTCATTACCCTGGCTACTACCAATTCTACTGTTTTTCAAATCAACCACAGCCGTCTGAATTCTTTACCTGATAAATCACACACTTTTTCCGCCACTGTAACCGGTGATCTTGACGCCTACTCTTTTCCCACTGAATCAAATCTTGAACTAAAGAAAGGTGCCCAAATTATGATGCTCAAAAACGATTCCCAAAAACGCTGGGTCAACGGCTCGCTGGGGATAATTGAGTCAGTTACCAGTCAAAAAATAACCGTCAAAATTGGCGACAATGTTTATGATGTTGAACCAGAGACTTGGAACAAAATTCGCTACTACTATAGCGCCGACAAACATCAAATTCAAGAAGAGGTGGTGTCATCATTTACCCAATTTCCCATTCGCCTAGCGTGGGCCGTCACCATTCACAAATCCCAAGGGCAAACTTATGATTCAGTCATTATTGACCTAGGCCGGGGAGCCTTCGCCCACGGTCAAACCTACGTCGCCCTGTCTCGTTGCAAAAGTCTGGAAACTCTCTATCTTCGCCGCCCACTTACATATGAGGACATATTAATTGATCCAGCAATAATTAGTTTCATGAGCAAGGCGAATATAAATAAGTTGTAAAATGTTATAATTTCCTAACCATGGAAATAAACGTTGCTCCACAACGAATTTTAGTACTACCCGATCAGATTAATCCAGAAGAGGCCAGAGAACTATCTTGGACCAAAAAACTTAGCGCTTTTGATGCTGTCTCAAAAATAACCGGTTTTCTCTCCCGCCCCCACGACGACGACTTTGAATTAATTTATCAGGAGCACCGCTACGAACCTTTTTGGCATATCATCGCCACTTCCCGCTATATCTATGACCGTTCGGCCATCTACCAAGTTCCGGTTACTGGCTCGGAAGTCAAAAAAGTAACTTATCAAAAGTCTGACTACCCCGTCACCAACGGACATATCCACCTCTCTGTTCTCGAACATTGCGATCAAGACTCTAAAGAAGAAATTATTATTGATGGTGTCAGTGGCCAAAATAATTCTGACTTTTCCAAATATATTTCCCTAGAATCCAAAGTTGTTACTGGTAAAATTGAAAAAAGTGTTCCCCAAAATTCAATTATGGTGCCACCTCAGATCCGGGCATCTTCGCTTATGCGTCAAACCCTGGCCAAAATGATCAAGGGCATTGAAGCGGATAAAATTCTGGAAGAAAGTGTTGAGGTTCCCTGCATTGATTTGTACTACCACCCCATTTATGCCTTCCAGTATCGTTGGGTTTCCAAGAACAAAGAAGCGATTATTGAAATTGACGGTTTAACTGGCGAAATAAAATCCGGTCTTCGAGTTTTTCGTGAATACATCGGCAAAGTTATCGATCCAAATTTCTTATTCGATGTTGGTGCTGATGCGGCTGGACTAATTATTCCTGGTGGTAGTATTGCCGTCAAAGTTGCCAAAAAATATCTCGATTCTAAAAAGTAGTTGTCCCCAACTGTCTTTTACTTTATGTTAAGGGCAAATCAAATCTATTTGTTCCAAAAAATCTTGAAATTGTTACCAATGTAATTACTGTGGCAATTCCCAGCCCTACAAACCACAAATAAACTTTTACCATATTCCACAAATATTTATTTGATTGTTTAGCTTTAATCGGTAGTTTCTGTCTCCACCAATAATCATAAAATACCATAGCTGCTGGAGTATTTATGAGCATCATAGCGATCACCTGAATTTTCTCACTTTTAGTTAGTTCGCCATCCACTCCGGTATCCAGAATCTTTTTTCCATAAAAATAAGCGTAAATTAAAGTTGCTATAAAAATTATTGTGGGCATAGCATTAGTATACAATTATTTATGAACAATAAAATCTATACTTTAGTGGCCGTGCTGATTGTTATTCTTGGTTTATTTTTATTTATCGCCAGAAATAATCAAACAAAAAATTCCTCGCTTCCAACTACTTCCAAATACCCAGCTGAAAATCAAGTTGAGTCAAACACCGTCACTATCAAAGGTTCAACTTTTTCTCCCAAAACCATCAAAATAAAAGTTGGTGATACCGTTACCTGGGTAAACGATAATCAAGTGCCTCACAATATCCAGTCTGATTCTTTTTATTCTCCAAAACTAAATCAAGGTGATAAGTATCAATACACCTTCGCTACTGCCGGCACCTTCTACTATATTTGCGGCATTCATCCAAACATGAAAGGAATCGTGGTCGTTGAATAAATAGTGTGCTAAAATCCGCCATGAAACTAATTCCTTTAGCTGAAGCACAAGAAAAATACAGTACTATGTTTAGAGGTGTAAAAATAACTATCATAAGCGGTTCGGTGTTATTTGATGAGGCAGGTGTGGACGGTGCCTCTTCATACTATTGTCGCGAGCACACAAAGCAACTTAGGTTCATCCTTGGTGATGGAAAATATCATTGTCCAGATGGTGACACTGTTATCTCCAGAGTCGTAGGGTAAAATACTCTAGTGACTTTTTTAGACGACTACCAAAAACTCAACCCCGCTCAGAGGCTCGCCGTCGATACTATCGAAGGGCCAGTTATGGTGGTGGCCGGGGCAGGTACTGGTAAAACCCAAACCATTGCTCTGCGCATTGCCAATATTTTAGCCAAAACTCAAACTCCACCTTCCTCAATTCTCTGTCTCACCTTTACCGACAATGCTGCCTTCAATATGCGTCAGCGCTTGCTCCAAATCATTGGTCCGGTGGCTTACTCTGTCAAAGTCCACACCTTTCACTCTTTTTGCAACGAAATTATCCAGTCACATCCCGAGTATTTTATTTTTGCCAAAGAAGCCAAGGTGGTTGACCAGCTCGAGCAAATCGAAATTTTCCAAAAACTTATAGACTCGCTTCCCGATGGCGCCACTCTCAAACCCTGGGGTGAAAAATACTATTATTTGCGTGATGTTGGTTCACTTATCCAAACCCTCAAACGGGAAAATATCACTCCGGCCACTTTTGAAAATCTAATTAGTAATGAACAATATTTTGTTGACCAGTCTAAAGAAATTTTTGATCAAATCCGCTCTCTTCGGTTGTCAAAAGATCTTGACTCTCAACTCGTAACTCTTAACTCTCAACTGACATCTATTCCCAATCTGTCCGGCTCTATTCATTCGCTTATCGTTTATCATTTATCGTTATATCGAAACGGAGGTTACGATATTGGTGCCGCCAAGACTCCAGCCGTCAATTTCAAAAATGCACTCCTAAAACTCTACGACACCTTCGCCAAAAATATCCCCAAACAACAGGAGCTTTTGACTCTCTACATCGGCTACCAATCCGAGCTCAAAACTCGGAGTCGTTACGATTTTGACGATATGATTATTTTTGTCCTCCGTGCTTTGTCGGAAAACTCGGATCTACTTTTGGAATATCAGGAAAAATTCCAATATATATTGGTGGATGAGTATCAGGACACCAATGCCTCTCAAAATCAAATTATCGAGTTACTTGGTAGCTATTATGATTCACCGAACATATTTGTGGTGGGGGACGATGACCAATCAATCTTCCGTTTTCAGGGGGCGTCACTAGAAAACCTCCAAAATTTTTTGACCAAATATAAAGTTGAGCCGATTGTTCTCACCAACAATTATCGCAGTCACCAACTAATTCTCGATTCTGCATCGCAGGTCATCAACCATAATCAAAATCGTCTTGGCAACCTCATTAAAACCATCGACAAAAATCTTCAAAGCCAGTTAACCGCCGACCCCGACCCAATAAATTTAACGGTCACCGACAGTTTACTATCAGAAAATTATTTGGTGGCTACAAAAATTCAAGAGTTACTCCAAAATAATGTTCCCGCTTCGGAAATTGCCATAATCTATCGTAATAATCACGATGTTGACGAACTGACCGAAATTTTGTCGAGCCTCAAAATCCCTTTTTATCTCCCGGCCGACCAAAATATTTTAAAAAGCAAACCAATTCTTCACCTCATCAATCTTTTAAGTTATATCAATAACCCATTAGATCAAACACTTCTTTTCCCGATTCTGTCATCAGAATTTATTAACTTCAATTCACTTGACCTGCTTCACCTACTTCGCAAAGAGCCACTTAGTCCCAAATCTCAAAAGAAACTCGACCTGTTTAATCGCCGGGTGGCCAAAGCCCGAGTTCGCCTGGAGCGCTACAGTCCCGACAAGTTTTTCAATTATGTTATTCGCCACTTCCGCTTCCTCCGCTATTGTCTAAAATCAAAAAACATTTCCATTCTCAATCAGCTCTACACTTTTTATAACGAGCTTAAGCGACTGAGTACCGACGAACATTTTTCGCTTAGTCAATTTTTAAACCGCCTCCGACTTTATCAAGAAAACAATATCGCTCTACCGGCTCCGCCACTAACTGCCAACGTCGATTCCTCGGTTCAGCTTATGACCGCTCACAAAGCCAAAGGTTTGGAGTTTGCCCATGTTTTTATTATCCAAACTGTTGATAAAAAATGGGGCAACAATCCCGACCGAGGCAGTATCAAGCTGCCGCCGGGGATAATTAATACCGAGTTGTCTTTGGAGCTCAACGACAGCAACGAAGACGAGCGGCGCTTATTTTACGTTGCTCTAACTCGCGCCAAATCCCAAATTTATTTGTCCTATTCTTCCAAAAACAACTCGAGTCGTGACCAGCTACCATCTGTCTTTTTATCCGAAATTGACCCCAAATTAATTCAAACCATTACTCCACCAGCCGCCACCCAAGAGTCCTCACTAATAACTTTGTTTGCCCCAAAAATTTCCTCACAGAAAACTTCCGTCTCACTTTCGCAATATCTCGACGCTTTTCTGCAAAAAGACTATATCTTCAATGTTACTCACCTCAACTCCTACCTCCGTTGTCCCTACTGTTTTTATCACAACACGATTTTAAGAGTTCCCCAGTCCAAGGACAAATTTAGTAGCTTTGGCACCGCCATTCATGCAGCGCTGTCCACAGCGTACACCTCCACTGGCAACCCTTATGACAAATTTGTGTCAGTTCTCAACCATGAGCATCTCCCTTTAGCTGATTATCAGGAAAGTCTGACTTTGGGTAAAACATTGCTCGATGATTACTTAGCTAACTATCCCATCACTAAAGACATTGACCATTTAGTCGATTTTGATTTTAAACACGATCATGTCCATATGGACAATATTCCACTTACCGGAAAAATTGATTTAATCAATGTTTTAAACAACAAAGAAGTTGAAGTAGTCGATTTTAAAACTGGTAATCCCGATGGTAAGTACAAAGAATTAAGCGAAGATGGTGATTATTTCCGCCAATTAGTTTTCTACAAACTCCTTTCCACTCTCGACCTAAATTTTAAATATGAGGTCGTCAAAGGCACTATCGATTTTGTCCAAAAAAGCAAACAAAAGGGGAGTTACACTCGCCGTGAATTCACCATCACCGACGAGCACTTAGCTAATTTAAAAACACTCATTACCAAGGTCTACGCCAAAATCCTCGCCCAAGATTTCTTCCATGTCGGTCCCGACTGCAAGAACAAAAAGAATCTCCACTACTTGCTAAAATAGTTCATGACTCTTGTTTATATTCTTCTCCTCCTCATTCTCGCCACTCTGGCATTCTTTATTTATCGCCAGTCAAAAACCAAACCTTCCGATTTGGAGGCTGTAGTTGCCAACAAACTCAACGAAATTTTTCCTGAGGTTCTCAAAAACGCCAACCAGCAACTAATCACCATGGCTGATCAAAAAATTGGCACCGACCTAACCAACAAAAAAGACGCTATAGAAAAAATGGTGAAGCAAGTGATGGATGAGTTGATCGCCCAGCAGGGGAGGCTGGAAGTGGCCGAAAAAGACCGTATTGGTAGCTTCAATGGTCTGCGCACCGCCATAGAAAGCAATCAGCGCCTTACCGAACAACTCAAAGTGACAGCCGACTCTCTCAAAAATGTTTTGAGTAACAATCAAATGCGCGGTGCTTTTGGTGAAAAAGTGGCTGAAGATTTGCTCAAACAATCTGGTTTTTCTATCGGTACCGATTACACCAAGCAGGAATCCCAAGGCGACGGTCGTCCCGACTTCACTATTTATTTGCCCGACAAAACCAAAATCAATATCGATTCCAAATTCCCTTATCAAAATATCGTCAAGATGAGTGAAACTGACGACTCTGCCGAGAAAACCCGTCATCTTAAATTATTTGAGCAAGATATCAAGAAGAAAATTGGTGATGTTTCCGGCCGTGATTACATTAATCCTGCCGAAAACACCGTCGATTTTGTGGTGGTGTTTATCCCCAACGAAATGATCTTTAGTTTTATTTACGAAAAATTCCCTTCAGTCCTCGAGGAAGCCTTTGCCAAAAAAATTGTTTTTGCCGGCCCCTTTAGTTTTATTGCCATTCTGCGCATGGTCCGCCAGGCCTACGAAAACTTCCGTTTTCAAAAAGATATTCATGGCATTATTTCTCAGATCAAAATCTTTGGCACCGAGTTTGAAAAATACACCGAAGAGTTTGTCAAAATCGGCGACCGGATTGAAAGTCTTCACAAGCAATACGACGAAGTTAACAACACCCGCACCAAAAAGTTACAGAAGGTCGTCGACAAAATCAGTCTCGAGGATCAATCTTCAATCAGGTCAATTAATTAGTCACCCAAGAGTAGGTTTCCCAAAAACGAATTGGGTCAGTGCTGTCTTTAATCATTTTAATAGAAATTGCTTTAAATCCCTCAGGTACTTTTAATTCTGGATTACTTGCATCATAAGTACTGCCTTCATCAAAAAAAGTTACTGAGATACCAGTTACCCTTTCAACTTTTTTAAATGCTTCAACATTTTTTGGATCAATTAGTCTTATATCTGGGACATAGACTAATGGTTGCTCAACGACTGCTTCTCTAGATAATCGTTTTGTCATATTATAGGTATTATCTCTCTCTATCTTCTTTTTGTCAATATTTTTTTGTTTTTAATTATTAATTCGTAATTGGTAATTAGTTATGTTTTCCCTCTTGACACCATTTAGCACTCACTGTACTATATTGCTAACATGGCAGATTTAACCCAACGACAAATCAAGATACTTAAATGTATCACTGAGGAGTTTATTGAAACGGCGGCTCCAGTCGGCTCCGAATCTCTCGAGAAAAAATTCTCGCTGGGGATTTCTTCAGCTACTATTCGAAACGAAATGTCTTCACTCACTCAGCTAGGCTATCTCAAAAAATCTCATTTGTCAGCCGGCCGTCAACCCACTTCTATGGGCATGAAGTACTACGTTCGCAATCTAATGACCGCCAAAAACATGTCCATTGGTGAAGAAATTAGCGCCAAAGAAAAAGTTTGGGACTATCGCAATGAGTTTGAGCGCCTACTCAAGGAATCAACCCGCGAGCTGGCTCTAAAAACCCGTTCGCTGGCTATTTCGACCACTGACCAGGGTTCGATCTACAGTTTTGGGGCTTCAAATTTATTGGAAGAACCGGAATTTTACAACATTGACGTTACCAAAACAATTTTGTCCCTGATGGATAATGCCAACTTTTGGTTTGAAATTATTAACAAAGCTGGTAATTCCAATGAGGTTGTCCACCTCCTGATTGGTGAAGATTTAGGTATGGAGCATCTCGAGCCTTGTGGTTTTATTTACCAAACCTACGAAGCCGGCCCACATCGAGGTATTATGGGTATTATTGGCCCAGCTCGCTGTCATTACCAAACCATTATTCCAGTTGTTGATTATTATGCCGGACTGCTCGGCACAATAAGTCGTTAAAAAATATGAAAAAAAATAAACCAGCGGGAATTAAACCCGACCAAAATGTTCAAAAAATAATTGAGCTCGAAGATAAATTAAACCGATCTTTGGCCGATTATATAAATCTAGAAAAACGGATCGAAGGTCAGCGTCAGTTTTTCACTACCCTGGCCACCACTTCAATTATTACCAAAATGATTGATGTTCTCGATGACCTTTTATTGGCCCAAACCCATCTAAACGATCAAGGTCTAGCCATGACTATTTCCAAATTCAAAAACACTCTCATTGTTGAAGGTCTAACCGAAATCAATCCTCAAGATCAAGTATTTGACCACAACACCATGGAGTGTATTTCTACTACCGAAGGGGAAGCAGATAAAGTAATTTCCGTTCACAAAATAGGCTATTCCCTCAATGGTCAAACCCTAAGACCAGCTCAGGTAATTGTGGGTAAACCAACTCAAAATAATTAACCATTTAACCATTTGTCATTTAACCATTTATAAAAAACAAAAAATCTCAATGATTAAATGGTTCAATGTTACAATGAAAAATTTCTACATTATTAATTCTTAATTATTAATTTTTAATTAAATTATCTTATGTCATCAAACAAAATCATCGGCATCGATTTAGGTACAACCAATTCGTGCGTCGCCGTCATGGAAGGCGGTCACCCCAAAGTTATCCTTTCGTCTGAAGGTCGCAACACTATACCCTCTATTGTTGAGGTACTTAAAAAATTAGTCGGGGATCTGGCTAAGCGTCAAATGGTGCTCAATCCGGAGAATACTGTCTTCAGCATCAAACGTCTCATGGGTCGTCGCTACGACGATCCCGAGGTCGAAAAAACTCGCAAAATTGCTTCCTACAAAATCGTCAAAAGCAAAGATGGTATGGCTGCTGTTGAAATTGGTGGTAAAGTTTACACACCTCAAGAAATTTCGGCGATGATTTTGCAAAAATGCAAAGCCGATGCCGAAAAATATTTGGGCGAAAAAGTCACTGATGCCGTTATCACTGTCCCTGCTTACTTTGACGACTCTCAGCGCCAGGCCACCAAACAAGCCGGTGAAATTGCTGGCCTCAATGTTAAGCGCATCGTTAACGAACCCACTGCTTCAGCTTTGGCCTATGGTCTAGACAAAAAGAATAAAGGTATTGTGGCGGTGTACGATTTGGGAGGCGGTACTTTTGATATTTCCATTCTCGAAATTGGCGATGGAGTCTTTGAAGTCAAGGCAACCAACGGTGATACTTTCTTAGGTGGTGATGACTTTGATCATCGTATTGCCGACTGGATTCTCGACGGTTTCAAAAACAAAACAGGTATCGATTTATCCAAAGATCCTCAAGCTCTTCAGCGTGTCCGTGAAGCAGCCGAAAAAGCCAAAATTGAATTATCCTCTACTGTCGAAGCAGACATCAACTTGCCTTTCATTACTCAAAAAGATGGTCAACCCGAGCATCTCAATATCAAACTGACCCGTGCTGAGATGGAAAAATTGGTCGATGATCTCATCCAAAAATCAATTGGTCCAGTTGAAAAATGTCTCAAGGACGCTGGTTTATCCAAATCCGACATTACTGATGTGGTTATGGTTGGTGGCATGACTCGTATGCCCAAAGTTCTCCAAGTTGTCAAAGACTTTTTTGGCAAAGAGCCCAACACCACTGTCAACCCCGACGAAGTTGTGGCTATCGGCGCCGCTGTCCAAGGAGCTGTACTGACTGGCGAGGTCAAAGATGTGGTCTTGCTCGATGTTACTCCATTAACTCTCGGTATCGAAACTGCCGGTGGTGTCCGCACTCCGCTAATCGACCGCAACACTACCGTTCCAACCAAAAAATCCCAAATTTTTACTACCTACTCTGACAATCAACCCCAAGTCGAAATCAATGTTCTTCAAGGTGAGCGCCCGATGGCTGCCGACAACAAGCCACTCGGCAAGTTTGTCCTCGATGGTATTGCTCCGGCACCGCGTGGTATGCCCCAAATTGAGGTGACTTTTGATATCGACAGTAACGGTATTCTCTCGGTTTCCGCCAAGGATAAGGG
>JAGORQ010000007.1 GCA_018062705.1 Candidatus Shapirobacteria bacterium | reverse complement strand
TCAGAATATATTGATGTAAAGCAATTTTGTGAACAGGCAAAAATAGCTTCCATTTTATTTACCGAGCTAGATAGAATAGAACCGTCTCCAGAAGCGCTAGTTTTGGCGAGAACGTTGGCAAGTGCTGGCTTTGTTGGGAAGATGAAAGCAAGATACCCCGATCTTTACGAAACCTCTTTTCCAGAGTGGCTCAAGGAAGCTAGAGAACAAAACCACATTTTAGACACAGAATTAAGTGTTGAAGCTAAGGCCGCATACAACGAGGTTGTCAGTAAATACGGAGGAAAAGAAAGAATTTCAGAAGACCCAAATGGAAACTACATTGATTTTCCTCAAGGAATAACACCTCCAAAATCAGATAAGGTTTATGAATCAATGAAGGGGTACTTGCCTCAAAATATTAATCCAGAAGAACTTAAGGCGGTTTTTGACATGATGAAGGACAAAAAAATTTTTCCACATGTGACAAAAATGATGAAAGATCCGCCAAGAATTGTCTTATATTGGAATTGTGAGATAACTGCCAGTCTAATTGGTGCCGTTGAGCCCTATATGGTAAAAATCGGTCAGGACAGTTTTAGGATGATTACCGAAGGTGAATCTATTTCATACAGAGCAATAAGTTACGACACAACATTAGGAAAAGGAGAGCAGACTGTAAATTTTAGGCAAACTGAGTTTAACAAGGATGTTTTTTTTAGACATTATCTTGAGCAATGTAGTAAGTGGTGGCGAAATCCAAGCGACCCGCGGTGGATGTCTTATCTACCAATAAAATACGTTAACAAATCGTGACGCCCACATATTCTAGTGACCACTCGCCTCCGACCTCGACTTCGAAGAAGCAATTAGAATTAGAGACAAAATCAAAGAGATCGAGAATTTGTAGTGATAAAATATATAAATATGCTTGATACACGACACAAGCTTTGGGCAGGTCTTGAGATAGTCGCCCTTGCTAATCAACCAACACTTGATCCAGAAGGAGACCTGAAAAGGCGAGTAGTATCGACACAGTTATTTCCTGTTATTAGGGCAATTCAACATTTACAGAATGTAACCGCCATCCAACTTTTAAACGGCAGTTTTGTTGGCCAAGATGGAAACCAAATAACACCAACTCAAGACTACCCTATCACCAGTGTTTCTATTCAAACTTTGCAAGCCTTCGCCGAGGGTGCAATACACGAAGTCAACGCCATTACTCCGACAATATATCCGACAAAAATAGAAGGCTAAAATTATCCATCAAAAGTTAAACTGAAAAATTCTAAGCTTCAAAAAAGCTGTTAGGATTAGAGACAAAATAAAAGAGATTGAGAGTTTGTGATATAAATTAATCAAATGAATCTCAAAAACAAAAACATCATCGTCACTGGTGGTAGCGACGGTATTGGATTAGAAATTGTTAAAAAATTAATTGACCAAGAGGCAAATGTGATTGTTGTTAGTCGCAAACGGGACAACCTGGGCGACATTAAAGCAAGTTTTTATGATTGCGATCTTCAAGACGGCAATCAAATTAATCGAACCATAAACAAAATAATTGACGACCATAAAAATATTCATTGTCTCATTAATAATGCTGGCGTCTGGCAAAACAAAAATATAGTTGAAAATATTTCCGACGAAGAAATCGACCAAGTAATTAGCACCAATCTTACCGGTCTAATCAAAATAACCAAACACTGTTTACCCAACCTCAAGCTCCAAGACGAATCCATCATCCTAAACATTTCCTCTCGCTCTGGTGTGGTTGCTGGTGAAAATCAATCAGTCTACTGCGCCAGCAAATTTGGTGTCTATGGTTTTACTGAAGTGCTAAAAATAGATCTCAAGGGCACCAATGTCAAAGTCGCCGGAGTTTATCAGGGTGGCATCGCCACCAAATTTTTTCAAAAAGCCGGCGATATCAATGTGCCTTACACAACTTTCACCAATCCTGCCGATTTAGCCTCTGCCTTAGTTTTCATGCTAACCCAACCAAAAAATATTTGGATAAGTGATATCAGGATCGAGCGCTAATCACCCGAAGACAAACCGAAGAAAATTGTGTAATATTTATTAGTGAAAATTCTCATAGATCAGTCATCGAAGATTGAGTATACTCACCAAAATTCGGTTGTACCATTTTCCAACCATCATCATCGGAGTATCCTACTCAAATCAAAAGACAAGCAAGAACTTGAGGCAGTTTTTAGAAAGGCGCTCAAGCCAAAACAGTTTATTTGTCAAGTATTCTCTGCTTTGATTTGTATTTTGATTGAAAAAGAAGTGTCTCATTTGCAACAAATAATTATCGACACGGAATATGTCGGTCAGGAAAATTTAATAAAAAATTACATAATACAAATGCTTCGCAAGAAGGGCTTGTTTTTTGATAAGAAGCTCATTTCATTCAATCAAGTCGGCAAAAAAGCTGTATGTCATCAAATAGCCATTGATACCTACAACCACAAACTCAAACCAGACCAAGTTGTTCCAATCAGCGAAGTCCTAAAATATATCCTTTAAAAAACAAAAAGTTGAGAGCTTATGAACGGGTGCACCTAGGCGATTAAGACAAAGGATTCACCGTCCCTCCCAACTTTTATAAAAATATTCTAACATTTTATACCTCATTTTGTCAATTTATCCACCCGAAGACAAACCGAAGAAAATAAAGTAAAATATAGAATTGTCAAAATTTACATTTTAATCTCCCTTTCGTCAAAGGGAGAGGTCCGGCGAACGCCGGACAGAGGGATTTGAATGCTAGACAAAATCATAGTCAAGGGAGCTCGAGAAAACAACCTAAAAAATGTTTCTTTTGAGATCCCCAAAAACAAATTTGTGGTCTTTACCGGTGTGTCAGGATCCGGCAAATCCAGTATGGCTTTCGACACTTTGTTTGCCGAAGGTCAGCGTCGCTATGTCGAAAGTCTGTCATCGTATGCTCGCCAGTTTTTAGGCAATCTCAAGCGCCCCGAGGTTGATCTGATCGAAGGTCTATCACCCAGTATCGCTATCAATCAAAAAGCCATTTCTCACAACCCTCGTTCCACTGTGGGCACTGTTACCGAAATTTACGATTATCTCCGCCTACTCTATGCTCGCATCGGCCACCCTTCTTGTCCCAACTGCGGTCGAGAAGTTGCTCCTCAAACCACCAAACAAATTGCCACCCAAATACTGTCAGTCATCAAATCCGAAATTTCCGGCACTGTTACTGCCCGTTTTCTAATATTGGCGCCACTGGTTCGCAACAAGGTGGGGGATTTTCATGGCCTTTGTGAAAACATGCGCAAACTCGGTTACAAATATCTCCGGGTCGATGGCAAAATTATCGATCTCTATACCGATTTTGGTATAGCCAAAACTAACAAACACAACATTGATGCTGTTTGCGATCGAGTCTCAGTCACCAAGGATAGCCTCAAAAATGAAGCCGATCTCTATACCCGGCTCATCGACGGTGTTGAACAAGCCATGAAACTGAGTAACGGCTTATGTGTTGTTTCCAAAATCAACGACATTGGTTTTGATTTTCCTGAGTCTCCAAAAGAATTAGTTGATACTCTCTACTCCGAAAACTACGCCTGCCCTCACTGTAATTTATCACTTCCAGAAATTGAACCACGACTTTTTTCTTTTAATTCGCCTCAAGGTGCCTGTCCGGAGTGTAAAGGACTAGGTTCCAAACTTCAAGTCGACCGCTCCAAGTTTCCCGAATGGAAAGCTCGCATGCTTGAAGCCCGCTATTTCAATTCCTCCTCCGAAGGAATTCGTGAAGAATTAGAACAGTACATGATTAAAGAAAATTGCCCTATCTGTCATGGCGACCGTCTCAACCCCGACGCCCTCTCAGTCACTATTCAGAAAAAAAATATCGCGGAGACTTGCCATCTCCCCATCGAGCAAATTTACACCTGGATCAACGACTTAAATACAATTTTAGTTAGCGACAAAGAAAAAGAAATCCTTGAACCAATTCAATGCGAACTCCACACTCGGCTCGAGTTTTTAATCGCCGTCGGTCTGGATTATTTATCACTCGATCGTGAAGCTGGCACGCTTTCTTCCGGCGAGTCACAACGAATCCGTTTAGCCTCGCAAATCGGCACCGGTCTAACCGGCGTACTTTATATTCTAGATGAACCCACCATCGGCCTTCACTCTCGCGACAATGACCGGCTCATTGCCACCCTCCAAAAATTAAAAGACGTTGGTAATAGTGTGGTCGTCGTTGAACACGACGAAGATGTCATTCGTCACGCCGACCATATCGTTGATTTCGGCCTACATGCTGGGAAAAACGGTGGTGAAATTATGGCTGAGGGTTCTCTTGACGATATTTTAAAATCCAAAAAATCCCTCACCGGCCAATATCTCTCCGGCAAACTAAAAATCGAATCAAAGAGTTCTGCTCAGCCTCCCCTGTCAAGTCGAAGACCCTCGGAGGGGGTGAGAGGTCCCGTAGGGGGAGGGGTTAAAATCACCGGTGCTCGTCAGTGGAATCTCAAAAATGTCACTGTCAATTTTCCCCTTAATCGTCTAGTCTCTGTTACTGGAGTTTCTGGCTCGGGCAAATCAACCCTGGTCCACGACACTCTCTATGGTGGAGTCCGCAAAGCTACTCTTGGCGCCTACTATGGCACTATTGGTGAATACGACAAAATTGAAGGTGCGGGTAACTTATCGGATGTACTTTTAGTCGATCAATCACCAATTGGTCGCACTCCTCGCAGTAATCCGGCTACCTATACCAAGGTGTTTGATGATATCCGCACCTTGATGGCCAAAACCACTGAAGCTCAAATTCGGGGTTTTTCCTCTGGTCGTTTTTCTTTTAATACCAAGGGTGGTCGCTGTGAAGCCTGTGAAGGTCAGGGCCAAATCAAAATTGAAATGCAGTTTTTACCCGATATTTACGTTACCTGTGATGAGTGTCACGGCACTAGATATAAGGATGAAACTCTCGAAGTATTGTACAAAGAAAAAAATATTGCCGAAATTCTCAAATTAACTTTTGACGAAGCCGCCGATTTTTTCAAAAACATTTCCTCAATAAGGCGAAAAATAAGCACCATTCAAGAAGTTGGTTTGGGCTATCTTCAACTCGGTCAACCCAGCAATACCTTGTCAGGTGGTGAGTCACAACGTCTTAAAATTAGCCGTGAATTAGTCAAAAGGATCAATGGTCGAATTCTCTATGTTCTCGACGAACCCACCACTGGACTTCATTTTTATGACATTGATAAATTAATTAAAGTCCTCCGTCGTTTAGTTGACATGGGCAACACCGTTGTCGTCATCGAGCATAATTTAGACGTCATCAAAAATTCCGATTGGATTATCGATATGGGTCCTGAGGGTGGCCATCGAGGCGGTCAGGTACTAGTCCAGGGCACTGTCGAGGATATCATCAATTGCCCCAAATCCTACACCGGCCAATATCTCAAAAAACATCTAAAACAGTAAAGAACCCCTTGACAATCTACTATTATGAATATATTATATTTATAATATGGCCAACGATACAATTCTCCAAATCCCTATCAGCAAAACGCTTTTGAACGCAGTCAAAACCAAAACTCAAAAAATTGGTTTTTCCTCAATTCAAGACTACACTCGCTTCCACTATACTCAATTATTAAATAGTGTTATGAATTTTAGTCTTGAGCCAGAGCCTGTCAAATTGTCCGCCAAGAACGCAAAAAGATATGACAAGATGATGGAAGATATTGAAAGTGGTAAAGTTAAACTGCGTTCAGCTGCATCAGTTGATGATTTGATGAAGCAGTTGCAGGATTAAGATGAAAATAAACATTGAACATTCGCCTCAATTTGACAAAAATTACAAAAAGAGAATCGGACAAAACAAAAAACTCGTTAAGGTGTTTATCCAAAGAACAGAACTATTTATTGAAAAGCCAAACCACCCATTACTTAAAGATCACCAGTTAATAGGTAATAAAAATAGTTTTCGTTCATTTTCACTCGGAGGCGATTTAAGAATTATATACTTTAAAGTTGACGACTCACACGTAATATTTTTTGATATCGGTTCTCACAACCAGGTCTACTAACCAAATCCTACACCGGCCAGTATCTCAAAAGACATCTACTTACTTCTGGTAAATAGCATTTCCAGCGGCGGAACCACATCTGTAAAAATTACTCGTGTCTGATCATTTAATATCGCTATTTTAGCTTCCTCAACTATAACTTTTCCGTCAACAGTGTACTTTGGGCGTGCAATACCACTAAACATTATTACAGGATTTTTCTGTCTCAAGATAACTGTTCTTAGTCCTGGGGGTAAATTATACCCATGTAGATAAAAAAACTCAAAAGAAGGATTACCATTATCATCTCCTGAAAATGGCATCTTTTTATCACCTTGCGTTACTTCAACTTCATGCGAAAATTTTTTAATTGCTACCATAACTTATATTATAAGAAATAATTCAAAAATATTCAATCGAATATAATCACTGCTAAAATTAACTGTGATCGATCTCAAATCATTACCTTCCAACCCTGGTGTCTATATCTACCGGAATCGCTTGGGCGAAATAATATATGTAGGCAAGGCGATTAATCTAAAAAAACGTATTTCCCAATATTTTCAGCGTATGGATGCCTTGGGTCCAAAAACTGAAGCACTGGTTTCCCATATTGCCACAGTCGAGACTAAAATTGTCGACTCGGAAATTTCTGCCCTAATTCTCGAATCCAAACTCATCAAAAAATTCAAACCTAAATATAACTCATTATTAAAAGACGACCGTAGTTATCAATACATTTGTATCAGTCGGACTGAACTACCCTACATTTTTACTGCGTACAACTCTACGTTGGTTAAAAATTGCGACGTCTACGGCCCTTTTCCCAACACCTCAGCCATCAAATCACTTCTCAAAACCATCCGCCGAATTTTTCCTTTTTACAATAAATCCACCCATCCTAAAACCAATTGTCTTTATTGTCATCTCAAACTCTGTCCCGGTCCAGCTCCTGATTCACAAAAGTATCGACAGACTATTGGCAAAATCAAAAAAATTCTTTCCGGTCATTTTAAACTGCTTCAAAAACAGCTCAAAACCGAAATGAAAAATTTTTCGACCACTGAAAACTTTGAAGCCGCCCTGTCAGTTCGCTATCAACTCGAATCAATCAATTATATTGTCTCTGGTTGGAGAAGTATCAAAAATCTATTTGAACAAATCAGCCTCCCTGAGGATAAATATAGTGATGCCATCAAAGAACTTATTACCACCCTAAACCCATTTTTTACTCTAAAACAAATCAATCGAATTGAATGTTACGACATTTCCCAAATGGGCACCAAGCATTTTGTTGGCTCCATGACCGTTTGGCAAAACGGTATTATCGACAATCGCGAATACCGCAAATTTAAAATATCCCAGTCCGTCATTGCGAACCTGAGCGTGTCGAAGGTGAAGCAATCTCGTAGGGGATCTGCACAGACTAGTTCGGAGGAGATGTCCGCCAACGACTCCGCCATGATTAAAGAAATACTCTTTCGTCGGCTACAACATCCCGAATGGAATTTTCCTGATTTGATTGTGGTAGATGGAGGCAAACCTCAAGTGTCGGCCGGCAATGACATTCTTAGTAAAGTAGGGGCTACGCTTGCCGGAGCCCATCAGGAAATTGCCTTAATCGGTCTCGCCAAGAAATTCGAAACCATTGTGATAAAACTAGATGATGATTGGCAGCAGATAAATTTACCAAAAAATTCCAAGGCCCTTCTGTTGCTCGAAGCCCTCCGCAACGAAGCCCATCGTTTCGCCAATCGTTATCGTAAAGAGTTAATGAAGAAAACTATTTCTTAGCCAACAATCCCTTCATCTTCTCCAACGCCTCTTTGTGTTCTGGCATTTCAAAATGTGCTCGGACTGGCTCCAGTTTTTTAATCAACCATTCCGCTAGCGAATTTTTTAGATCTAGTGGGAATAATTCACCACTCGCATAATCTGCCACCACATCAGTATATTTTAAGTAAACTTTATTTCCACCAAATTTTTCTGGTCGTTCAATTGTGAACTCACCATCTTCTTCACCCCAGAAAACCAAAGTCTTTACCCAGTTCAGTAGGGGATTAAAGTCAACTTCCTTTGGCGGACCATAGGCTTTTTTAAGTTTCTCTCTAATTTCCTCTGGTGTATCATGCACAAAAATTGCACTTCCTGGTTTTGACTTACTCATTTTCAACGACTCCTCATCATTGGCACCAGACTCGGGTGCAGTTAGCCCAGCAATTAGGTTTTGGTGAATGGCAATGGGTGTTGGATGATTACCTGGAATTTTTTTAATCGCATCTCGAGCTATCACATGTGCTTTTCTTTGGTCCATTCCCGCATGAGCCAAATTAATATCCATGGTTACAATATCGGCCACCTGCAAAGGCGGATAGAACAAAGTCGCCATATCCACGTCCGTCCCTTCTTTTTTGCCCATTATCGAAATACTTCTTAAGTTCCTCGACAGTGTCACCTGTTTACCAATCTCCATGAAATTTTGCCAATGCTCCGGGTGAGTTTCATACAGTTCTTTGCCACTCACGAATTCAACTTGATTTTCCTCTACCCCAAACACTTTTAAAGAAGCAATCAAAGCCTGCTTAAAATAGTTTTGACTCGCCCAGCGAATATTTTCCCAGTTACCACCCAATTTATTATTCAAAAACGAATGAAAATCAGCCAAAAATATTTTGCACTTTACCTCCGCCTTAATAAAATCAGCAATTTTCCCCATCGACATCAGGCCCGTTCCCAAATGTACCAATCCGGAAATCTCAAATCCAATATAATGATTAATCTGTTTTCCTGAAGCCAACAACTCTTTCAAGTCCTCCTCCGTCAGCACCTCCTGACAATTGCGGGTTATCAAGTGAAATTTGTCTTCAACCTCTTGACTAAATACTTTATACTTCAGTGCGATCTCTACATCGCTGAATTTCAATTTTTGCGCCACCTCTGCTTTATTAATATTAAATCCCTTAAAAATATCTCCAGTCCCCATACTCCATGTTTCCAACTGCAATACACTTTTATCAATCAATATAGGAATCTCCAAGGCCAATGGGCACACCGTACCTGGCACAAAACCAAACTCCTCAAGCAATGTCTTCTCATCAATCACACTCCACTTACCAACTATTGTTTCCAATAACTCTCCATCAATTTTTTCCGACCCTTTTAAAACGACAGCTTTAAATCCATCTTTGGTTCTAATCACTAGCGTTTTAATTGCGTTCTTCGGATCATAGTTGTGATCCGCCGAAGTATCCACTTCCCGAGCTGCAATCACCTCGTCAGTAAAGGTTATCACCTCAAAATCAATTCCTTTATCTTCTAAAATTTTTGAGACTACTTCAAAATTCATTATTTGCATATGCTTTAGTATAACTTATAAATTAATAACGAAATTGTAAATATTAGTCGCCAGTTTATTTAGCGACTCAGCGTCCACCCACTCGGCATCACTGTGTGCCCCACCGCCGTCAGCTGAGGTAACAATAATAGGAATGTGTAAATCGCTCCACAAAAATCGAGCATCAGATGTACCTGCTTCAGTTACAAAACTACTTCCTACTAAATCCTTAAATCTAGAAATATAAATATTGTTAGGGTCAGCTTCAAAAAACAAAGGATTATCAATTTCCTCAAACAAGCAATTGTACTTTACTGAAATAGTCGCAAGTAAATGTCTAATCATTGTCGAGTCCTTTTCACTCTCTATTCTTATATCCAAAGTAGCCGAAGCTGAGTCTGGCACTTTGTTTATTGCATCGCCACCATTAAAAACAGTTATACTGCAATTTGGAATACGATTTGACAATTCAATACAACACTTAGCCAGCGTTTCCACCGAATTGATTCCCTCGGCAGGACGTGACGCATGCACCGCGACACCTTTGTGACTTAACTTAACATGTAGTGGGGCTCTTTGATTTACTACTATATTTTCACCACTTCCACCGTCTGGCACAATCGCCAGTTTTATATTTTTAAACAATTTAGTTAATTTACTTGTGCCATGAAATCCACCAATTTCCTCATCAGAAGTTATTACGAACAGTATTCTATTTCTTACCTCGTCGGGCAATTTAATAAAAGCTTCTAATGATGCCAACATGGGACCTTTCATATCAAACACACCTCTACCTTTCAACAAGTTCCCACTAATCTTTAATTCAAAAATTTGACCACTGCTTGACACAACATCTATATGTGACAAAAATAAAATATCAGCGGAATTGATGTCTCCAGAGATTAAATGAGGCTGTCCGTTAAATTCGCCAATTTTGACCACAATTTGTTTGGCATCTAGTTGTTTTTTTATAAGATTTAAAGCTTTGCGACATTCACTGCAGTCAGTACTCAATGACTTAACAGCGACCAATTCGCCAAGCAATTTTGAATTTATTTTCAGTTTCATAATAAAAAAAAGCCCTCGCCGATGTAAAACCAATAAAATGGCCTTACAAGGGTGAGGGCTTCTCACGGTACCACCTTGTTTCGTAAATAAAAAAATCCCGCCACTGCGGGATCGATAATTATTTACCTCATTATCGAGTATTTGTTTACCTCGCCAAAGGCGGGTTTGCAGTGTTACTCTAGCTCTATTTAGGGAGCTCCCTGTTCGATTTTGTCGAACTGCTCAGAGAGTGTATTATGTTCTCCTCGACGCGTTCCAAACTTAATAATATTATATCACAATCCTACACTCTCTTCGCAAACACCAGCAACCTGTTCCAATCTGTGCCTAAAGGCCAGCAAGTCTGGAGTACCAACAATTCTTTATCAGGTTCAGCATATTTTATGTACTCTACTTCCTTTGGCGAGACAACTTTTTGACTGTAAACTTGATAAGTATAAACTTTACCTAGGTAACGGACAAAAATTACATCATCATTTTTAAGTTCGCCGAGCAAATAAAACACCGAGTTATGGCGAATTAATTCAAGCCCTTGCCTAGTTGAATGAGCAAACAGGTAGGTTGACTTACCCTCACCGTTGCCGGGAAAATAGGTTCCTTTGGCTTGAGCCACCCAATCATTTTCTAGCACTTTACTATATTCTTCAAACGAAAAAGGCGATACATTCGGAATTATTTTTGAGTATGCCGCTAGTTTTGGAATAGTAATTGAATATTCAGAATCAATTGATGGGGAAATAGTAACTCCTATTTGATTACTAGTAGATACAGTCTCAAATCGAAATATAGCCATACCTAGGGGGTAATACAAATAAAGTAAATATACTAAACTCAAAACAAAAAGTGAGTTTCCTACATAAAATACCAAACGCCTTCTTTTATTCAAATTATTAAACAAAATGCCCTTCTTCCCAACTAATTTTATAGAGCGCTTTTTTGGAACCGGCCGAAAAAAATCTATAAGCATTACATATTCTAAACTAATTCAAATTCATTTGACAAATGAATAAATCCGCCTTACTATATACTCCAAATGGATAAATTACATTGCACCAAAGCAACCAAACGCTCCAACTTTTTTGGAGAAGCTTGCATGTCAATTGATGCCATTATTTGCCTCTCCAAATAATTCTCGATAGTCAAGCCACTATCGTAGAAAATAAAAATTGGGAGGTTTTTTTGTTATAAATTAAGTTTTTAGATGAGTACCAAAACGCTATTCACCGCCTCCGGTTTCGACAAAATTACCCAGGAACTTGCCGACCTCAAAATTAAACGCGATAAATTAATTACTGAGATAGAAGAAGTTGCTCAGCCAGATGAATCTTCCGAGGACTCACTGGCCACTCAACTTAAGGAAGAGCTGGAAATAGTTAACGACAAAGTCGACAAAATTGAAGACGCTTTGGAAAATTCAGAAATAATTACTGGATCAAATCCAAAAGGGATTGTTCAAGTTGGCTCAAAAGTTAAAATAAAAATCAGTGGAAATTCCCAAAAAGAATTTTTTATTGTCTCTCATCTCGAGGCAGATCCAAACGACAATAAAATTTCCGACCAGTCTCCTTTAGGGATAGCTTTAATGGGTCGAAAACTCAATGAAGAAGTCGAGGTCAATGCTCCAGTGGGCAAAATTACCTACAAGATTGTTGCGATAGCCTAGTACCCGATTCTTTGTATTTATAATTTCACCCTTCCAATAGGAGGGTGAAATGGTTAAATGGTTCAATGAAAAATGACAAATTTTTGGGTATAATCACCTATGTCCACCATAGATGAACTTCGAAAAGTCCGTTTGGAAAAAATTGCCCGGCTTAGCGCCCTAGGCATTAACTCCTTTCCAGCCCAATCTCAAAAAGACGCTGACCACCAAGAGATCGTCAACAACTTTGATAAATACCAACAAAAAGTATTGACACTGTCTGGTCGGGTTATGTCTTTTCGGAAACAAGGCGGTATTTCTTTTGCCCACATTCAAGACCAGTCTGGCAAAATTCAAGTCTTTATCCTTCGTCAAAATTTGTCACCTACTAGTGCTGACAACCAAACCATTGGTTTTGAAGATCTTAAATTAATTGACATCGGCGATTTCATTCAAGTCACCGGTAAAATTGACAAAACTTCAACCGGCGAAATCTCCATATTTGCCCAAGATATCAAGATGTTAACCAAGGCAATCAGGCCTTTACCCGAAAAATGGCAAGGACTAACTGATCAGGAAACCATTTTCCGTCGCCGTTATCTTGACTTAGTCATGAATCCCGACCGCAAAAGCTTGTTTATTCGCAAATCCAAATTTTGGCAACTCAATCGTCAGTTTCTCACCGATCATGGCTTTATCGAAGTCGAAACTCCCATTATGGAACTAGTTACCGGCGGTGCCGACGCCAAACCGTTTGTTACCCATCACCATGCCCTCGACCAAGACTTTTATTTGCGTATTTCTTCAGAACTCTATCAAAAACGACTAATTGGTGGCGGATTTGAAAAAATCTTTACTCTTGGACCAAATTTTCGCAACGAAGGAATTGATGATGAACATTTGCAAGAATATTATCAGTGTGAGTGGTATTGGGCCTATGCCGACTACCACCAAAATATGGACTTAGTAGAATCCATGTTCAAGTACATCGCCAAAAACCTGTACGGTAAATCTGTCTTTACTCGAGGAGAACACACTTTCGATTTAGACCAACCCTGGCCCAGAATCAGTTATGGAGATTTAATCAAAAAAAGATTTTCCGTTGACATCTTCACTGACTCCGAAGAAAAAATTCTTGAACTTTTAAAACAACAAAAAATTAATACCGAAGGTCTGACCAATCGCGCCCGAATTGTTGACAATCTTTGGAAAATTGTTCGTCGAGAAATTGCCGGCCCCGTGTTTGTCATTGATGAGCCTAAGTTTAGTTCGCCACTAGCCAAATCCCGCCAAGACAATCCTGAATTAACCGAAAGATTCCACATAATTATTGCTGGATCTGAGCTGGGTAATGGCTATTCCGAGCTCAACGACCCAGTTGACCAGCTCGCCCGATTTCAAGAACAACAACAAAATCGTGATGCAGGCGACGATGAATCTCAAATGTTAGACATTGATTATGTCGAAATGCTTGAGTGGGGGATGCCTCCAACTTCCGGCTATGCCCACAGTGAACGTCTATTTTGGTTTTTGGAAAATGTCACCGCCCGTGAAGGTACCTTTTTCCCGCAAATGAAGTTTGAAATAACCGACGAAACCCGCCGCATCTACAATTTACCCAAACCAAATAAAACAAAGACTATCGAAAAAATTGGTAAAGAAAACGAATTAGTTGTCATCGGCAAAATTATTACTCTAGAAAATCATCCCAACGCCGACAAACTTCATGTTTGCCAAATTGATGTTGGGACAGAAACCTTGCAAATCGTTTGTGGTGCCTCAAATATAAAAGCTGGGGATATTGTCCCAGTCTCTTTAGTTAGCGCCAAGGTATTTGGTGAAGACAAAGAAATAGTTGATATCAAAGTCGCCAAACTTCGGGGTGTCGAATCGCACGGCATGCTTTGCTCTGAGCGCGAACTCGGTCTTAGCCCCGACCACACCAGCATCTATTTATTAGATGATTCTCTCTCCTCCCACCTAGGGCAAGCTGTTAAAGATTTCATAAAGTAGTGTCCAAAATACATCGTGTTGGGGCCATAATTCAAAACGGAAAAGATATTGTTTTAATCCACCGAGTTAAAAACGGTGAGGAATACTATGCTATTCCTGGTGGTGGCATTGAGGTTGATGAAGCTCCAGAAACAGCCCTGCTAAGAGAAATAAAAGAAGAACTTGGTTTAAAAATAGATTCATATTCTTTTGTTAAGGCAGTGGATAGTCCTAATCGCCACGACTACTATTTTCATTGCACCACCAAGGACACAGAATTTGTCGTAACTGGCCCAGAGAAAAAATATTTAAATATTCCTGAGAAATTATTCGAGCCAAAATGGGTGAATAAAGATAATCTAAATAAGAATTTAAAAATTTATCCAGAAAATGGCAGAGATTTAATTATTAACATCCTTAAATAATTATGGACCGGACAAAATTTGTAGAAGCCGTTAAAGATCGTCTCGAACAAAATATTTTCTTCCACTCCCTCGCGCTTGAGGCCTGCATGGGCGGACTTTATGATTATTTTCAAGAAAATAATTTATTAAATGAAAATGATTTATCACGCGACTATTGGACAATAGCTGGTCTAATTCACGACATTGATTATAGTGGCGACACCAAAGAGCTCCATCCTCTCCGCACTCGCGAAGTATTAGGCCTCTATAGTTTGGAAATTGATGACACTCTCCAGAGAATTATTTTAGCCCACGACAAACGTCAAAATATCCAAAAAAATAATAAAGCTGAATGGGCCATTTATTGTGCCGATTCACTTACTGGTCTGATCACCGCCGTGGCCTTTGTCTACCCCGACCGTAAACTTTCCTCTGTGAAAACTTCTTCAGTTTTAAAAAGATTTTTAAAGGAACCCAAGTTTGCCGCCGGCACTCGTCGTGACGAAGTGGCCGAATGTAGCAATCCTGAAGGATTAAATATGCCTTTAGAGAAATTTGTAGAGATATGTTTAGTTTCAATGCAAAAAATATCAAATGATATTGGTTTGTAGTGTTTCCCCCTTGTTAAAGGGGGACTAAGGGGGATTGGTTTTTTTCATTGAAATTTGTCTGACTTCAATGCAAACTATTGCTAGTGATATTGGTCTATAAAAGTGGCGTCATACCGCGTAGTCAAATATCTATGGGTTCCTGCCTTCGCAGGAATGATACATAGATATATTCAGCGTTTAGTTCCATATTTTATTACTTTATTGTTATCTATCTGTTACTCATTTTTTCCCATAAACTAGGCAAATTAAAACAAGACTTTCTTAAAATTCGTGCTAAAATACCTCTAATTATGTTTAAGCCGATGATCACCAACTTCTCCTCCTCTACCTCGGGGATCTTGTCATATCATCCCCCCGAGAAACAGATATGATTGCCCTATCTCCCTTGTCAAAGGGAGGTCGTCCTGAGTGCATCGAAGGACGGGAGGGATTTAAATCATTATTAATAAAATCATGTTAGACATCAATTTAATCCGCACTAACCCAGACCTCGTCAAACAAGCTCTTCAAAACCGCCAAAAAGATCCCGCCATTCTCGATCAAGTAGTAACTCTTGACAAACAATATCGCGAAGATCTTTCAATTGCCGAAACTTTTCGCGCCCAACAAAATTCTCTCTCCAAAGAATTCAAAGGTAAACCATCACCTGAGTTAATTGAAAAAGGTAAACTCATTAAAGAATCTCTAAAAGTTGCTGAAGATAAACTAAAGGAATCAGAAAAAAAATTAAACGAAGTCCTTGAAGAAATTCCCAATATTCCTGCCGAAGATGTTCCAGAAGGCAAAGACGACCATGATAATGTGGTTATCAAAACCGTTGGACAAAAACCTACTTTCGATTTTAAACCGCTCGACCATATTGATCTCGGTGAAAAGCTCGACATTCTTGATGTCAAAAAAGCCGGAGAATTATCTGGTAGTCGTTTTGGTTACTTCAAAAACCAAGGTGCTGTTCTTGAAATGGCCGTCATGTTTTACGCCTTCAACAAATTAGTCGGCAAAGGTTGGAAGGGGATGGTGCCCCCAGCCATGATCAAATCCCAAACTGAATGGGGCTGTGGCTATGCTTCCAACAAAAATCTAATGGGTGCCTACTATTCTGTCCCCGAGGATGACCTTATTTTTATCAGCTCATCAGAACATTCAGTTGTGCCTTACCACTCCAACGAAGTCCTACCTGCTGATAAACTACCCCTAAAATACGTCAATTATTCGCCCTGTTTCCGTCGCGAAGCGGGCACTTATGGCAAAGATACCCGCGGATTATTCCGAGTTCATTTTTTCAACAAAGTCGAAATGAATGTCTTTACCCTACCTGATTTTGCGACCTCCGATGCCATGCAGCAAGAAATGTTGCAGCACGAAGAAGAACTGATGCAATATTTTGGTCTACACTATCAAGTTATGAATTGTTGTGCTGGTGATTTACCTCAACCAAATCGTCGAATGTACGACATCAATTGTTGGTTCCCCGGTCAAGACAATTATCGCGAAACTCAATCGTGTAGCACTTGTTCCGATTACCAATCACGTAGACTAAACACCAAGGTCAAAATCAATGGTGACAATAAATTCGTCCATATCCTCAACGCTACCGTTATTACTGATCGTGCCGTACTTGCTCTTATCGAAAATGGACAACAAGCCGACGGTAGTGTCAAAATCCCCGAATGTCTTTGGGCCCTCACCGGCTTCAAAGAAATTCGCCCTACTTTATAGAGGAGCCACCCTGCCTCGCCAAAGTCAGCCTCGGCTGACGGCGGCGGGCCAGGCATGCTAAAACCAACAATTATTTATTGAACTTCTCACCCGCAACACAGTCATTCCTGCGAAAGCAGGAATCTATATAAAATTATTCAAGTGGATTCCCGCCTGCGCGGGAATGACCAGCACACGACTGCTTAAGGTTGTATTTAAGATATAATAAACTCATGCTTTCATTTCTTAAGTCCTTAGTCGACGACAACTATCGCCATCTCAAGTCCTTCAAACCACTAGTAATCAAAATTAATTCCTTTGAAGCCGAAGTAAAAAAATTATCCGACGCCGAATTATCTGCCAAAACCCCTTATTTTAAAGAATTATTAAAGAGTGGCAAAACTCTCGACGAGATTCTCCCCGAGGCCTACGCTGTTTGCCGCGAAGCTATTTTTCGCACCATTGGCGAGCGTGCCTACGACGTTCAACTCACCGCCGCCATCGCTCTACATCGTGGTGCTATCGCCGAACAACGTACTGGTGAGGGTAAAACTCACTCAGTTATTTTCCCCGCTTATCTTAATGCCCTGACTGGCCTAGGCGTTCATATTATCACTCCAAACGACTATCTCACTCGCGTCGGTGCTGGCTGGTACCCCCAAGCTTTACACCTTTTAGGAATTACTACCGCCTGTTTAATCCATGAACAGTCATTTATCTTAGATCCCTCTTTTACCGATCCTTCCGAAAACTTCGATAATCGTTTGGCCCATCTCCGACCAATTTCTCGCCAAGAAGCCTACCGAGCCGATGTCACCTATGGCACCAACAATGAATTTGGCTTTGATTATCTTCGCGACCACATGGTATCGCAGTTTGATGACATGGTTCAGCGACCAGTTCACAATTTTGCCATTGTCGACGAGGTTGACTTTGTTTTGATTGATGAAGCCAGAACGCCGTTAATTATTTCTTCGTCCAACAACCAGCCAACCGATAAATACTATAAATACTCCAAGATAGCCGAGGATCTTCAACCCACCGACTATGTTATCGACGAAAAATTCCGCTCTGCCACCCTGTCTGAATTTGGTATTCGCAAAGTCGAAAAAGTTTTAGGTATTACTAATCTTTATGAAGAGTCCTTTGAAACCATCCATTACGTCGAAAATGCCATCAAGGCCAAGGCCTTGTTTCACAAAGACAAAGACTATGTTATCGCCGATGGTCAAATAGTTATTGTTGACGAATTTACTGGTCGTTTAATGAATGGTCGTCGTTGGTCTGATGGTCTTCATCAAGCAGTTGAAGCCAAGGAAGGCTTAAGCGTCCAGCAAGAATCGCAGACTTGGGCCACCATTACTTTTCAAAATTATTTCCGCCTTTACTCCAAACTAGCTGGCATGACTGGCACTGCTTCTACCGAAGCCGAAGAATTCAAAAAAATCTACAATCTTGATGTGATTACTATTCCAACTTACCAAGACATTAAACGTCATGATTTTGGTGATCTGATTTTCAAAACTCAAAGAGCTAAATATGCAGCTATTGCCGCCAAAGTGGCCGAGTTGCATCTTGCCGGTCAACCGGTTTTAATCGGCACCACTTCAATTGAAAAAAATGAAATAGTTGCTTCCATGCTTCGCAAAAAAGGTGTGCCCTTTCAAATGCTCAACGCCAAAAATCACCGATCTGAGGCAGAAATTATTGCCAAAGCCGGTCGGGCCGGCTCAGTCACCGTGGCCACCAACATGGCCGGTCGTGGTGTCGATATTATCTTGGGTGGCCCCAAAGACAATCGAGAAAAAGCTGAATGGCAGACAGAACACGATAAAGTCGTTGCTCTCGGCGGACTATATGTCATCGGCACCGAGCGCCACGAATCACGGCGCATCGACAATCAGCTCCGCGGTCGCGCTGGTCGCCAGGGTGATCCAGGTACTTCCACTTTCTACGTGGCATTAGACGACGATTTAATGCGTATTTTTGGTGGCGAAAAAATAAGTGATCTCATGACTCGGTTCAATATGCCCGAAGATGAGGCACTAACTCATCCTCTAGTTTCCAAAGTAATTGAGCAAATTCAAGTCAAGGTTGAGGGGCACAATTTTGACACTCGCAAAAATGTCGTTGAATACGATGATGTCATCAACAAGCAACGCAAAATTGTCTATTCACTCCGTGACAATACTATCTATAATGCCAAAAATGACACCGAGAAACTTTGGCCAGAAATTCAAAAATATTTAATTAGTGAAGTCAATAATATTATTACTGTTAATACCAATTACGAGACCGGGGAGCTTGATACTAGTAAAATTAGTCTCGAATTCGCCGAAGTGTTGCCATTACCCGATTCAGAACATAAAAAAATAAAAAGTGAACTAGAAAAAACTTCCGATACCAAAGAGTATTTGCTCGATAAACTTACTCACCAATGGGAATCTCGTCGCCAGTATTTTGGCACAGACCTCAGCTACAACATTTTGGCCTATGCCGTTATTCGAACGCTCGACCCTCTCTGGGTGGAGCATTTAACAGCTTTAGACGACCTCCGCGATGGTGTTCGTCTTCGAGGTTATGCTCAGCGTGACCCGTTAATTGAGTATCGTAAAGAGGGTTATGAAATGTTTCAAAAACTGATGCGTCAATTCGAGTACAACTTTGCCCGGACTCTCTTCCGCCTCGAACCCACCGCCGCCCCAGTCACCGCACCTGAAAATGTTGTTGAAAATCGTAACGTCATTGCGAGCTCTTCCGACCCGTCATTGCGAGGAGCAGTTACCGAAGCGACGAAGCAATCTCGTTCGGTATCTGTACAGCCCAAATCCACCATCAATCGCAACGATCCTTGTTGGTGCGGATCCGGCAAAAAATTCAAGAAATGCCACTACCCCGCTTTATCTTAGGATAAAATATCTATCAATGAAAAATCCTAAACTAAGGTTATTTTTTATATCCCAATCATTAGCCTTCACCTATTTTTGGTTAGTACTAGCAATTCCATATTTAATTTATCGTGGACTTTCACCGACCGAAGCTTTCACTTTAATGTCCATTTATCAGCTTTTCGGTGTTTTACTTGAATATCCCACTGGTGTTATTGGCGACAAATTTGGGTATCGTAAAGTTACTTATCTCGCTAACACTCTAAATTTCCTATCAATGTTAATTATGTGTCTACCGGGAAACTATTATCAATATTTATTTGCCCTATTAATATTAGCTCTCGGCAATGGTTTTTCCTCTGGCAACGATATGGGAATTTTAAAATCGATATCTTTAGATATAAAAAAAGATACAGCCAACTATAATTCACTTATGGATTTCGTATTATTTATAACATCAATAATTGGTGGTTATGTCAGCAGGATTAGCTATGAACTTGCGCTAGTTGTTAGTGGTGTCTGTATGTTTTCAGCCAATATCCCACTGTATTTATTACGAAACGACATCAATGAAACAAAGAACAACAACTCATTTATCTCAATAATACAAGATGGATTTAGTTACCTGAATAAACATAAGTTTAAGTTAATATTCATAATTATTGCCATATTTGGAGGATATTCATTTACTATAAAGAGTATATTTGGAAATTTTGGCCAAATATACAATGTTGCTGTTGTCAATATTGGTTTCTTGATCGGAGTTGGCGGTCTCGCTCGTTCGATTGGCAGTAAACTTTATGCTGAAAAACCAAAAGTCTCACTTATATATGTCACAACTGCCATTGCTGGATCACTAATTGCAATGAGTATTTTCCCAAAGTACATAGTTGTCGTTTGTCTAATGACAATAAATCAAGTATTCTTCGGATATCTTTTATCAAAAATTGATGGAGATATCCATGAGTTATCAGAGGATCATATACGTGCTAGCCTATTTTCATTAAAACGACTTTCGATGCGTTAGGTCGCCTCAGGCTATCTACTAGTTTACGGAATAGCAATTGGTGCCGGTCATTACGTATTGATCACCTTTAGTACGGGGGTAGCCTTCTTTATCGCCATCATTACTGCACGAGAGTATCTCAAGAATTGACACCTTCCCATATCTTCTAATATCTTCTAACATTATCTAACATCTTCTAAATGCCGATTAAAGTGATGAGTGTCCGAAAATTCAAAGAAATTCAGAATGAACAAATTCTTAGAAGTGCCATTGCCTCAGCCAGAATTGAAGGCAATCCTTACACGTTCGAATCTTGGAATCGTGAACATCTCTCCCCACGGCGTGAAGAAATCCTCGCCATTATCACCGATCACCCTAATTGTTCATTTGATTTTCTCGCCCGACGTTTTCCCTCACTAAATCCCAAAACTTTACATTATGATTTGCTACAATTGCAGAAGAAGGGTATATTAAAAAAACTCGGCACCACCCGAGCAGTTGTATATCGGGCACCATAATCTTTGTTGCGTTATAATAAATATCAATTATAATATAACAATGAAAGACAGTAAACACTATGAAGCCAGAGCAGGTAAAGGACTGACAGGAGAAGCAAAAAAAATGTTTTCAAGTGTCTTAAGTGAAGCTTTTAATAGAGAATTTAAAGCATTAGATTTGCAAGGTAAAAATAAATCCATAATGAGACCTATTGACCCAGAAGACAGGCAACAAACACTAGAGCAACTATGTGTTCAAACTGCAGAACGATACCAAGGAGTAACTCCATTTGACGTGCTTAATGTGTTAAAGTCTACTTTTGATGAACAAGAATTAACTAGACTCCTTATTGCAAAGAAATCAACTCTAAAACCAAACGAATAAGCAACTTTTTACTAAAATAAACCGTGCTCAGACCCCACTTTGGTATAATGGGCAATGACTTACACCCGCCTCACCCCCAAATTCCGTCAAGAATTTTTTGATCTAATTCGAAAATCAAAAAACACCTTAATCACCGCTCACTATTCACCCGACGATGACGCTATTGGCTCAACCTTAGCCCTAAAATACGCCATTTCACATAAGTTTCCTAAGAAAAAAGTAACCGTAGCTTTTACTGGCAGACCAATTACCAGGTATTCCGTTTTTACTGGCTTCAAAGATATAAAATTTAAACAAGATATTGCCGATATTGTCGAAAACTATGACTCTCTCATATTTCTTGACGGTAGTCAGTTTTCTCGTTTTACCAACAAACTAGAAAAAATCGCCAACTCAAAGGCACTAAAAATTTGCATCGATCATCACGCTAGCCCTACTGAAAAATTTGACCTACATCTTCAAAAACCAAGCGCCAATTCAACCTCAGAATTAATTTACGATTTGTTTAAGTCAGACATAAAATTAGACAAAAATTATTGCGAATTGTTACTACTAGGTATTTTAGGCGACACTGGTACTTTTAACTTTATCAAACCAGGTCAGTACCAACTACTCTCAATTGTCAGGAAAATTCTTGAAGCCAGTCATATCGAAATTCAGGAGTTTAAATCAAGATATTCGCTTTACAGCCAAAGAGTCTTTATGATAATTCAGGAATTTATGAAAAATTCTGAATTTCACGAAGTCAAAAATTGGCCCAAGTTTCAAACATCTTACATATCACGAGACTTTGTTGCCAAACACAATTTAACCGACGAGGACATCTCTGAAGCCAACAATATTTTTATTTCCCAATATCTCAGAATTATCGAAGACTACCCGTGGGGAATTAGTTTTAAACCATACTCCGACGGTCGTTGCAGTCTTTCACTTCGCTCACTTCCTAATTGTGTTAGTGTTAGGTGTCTAGTTGAGGGTATGGGCATTGGTGGTGGCCATGATCGAGCGTCAGGCGCCACAATAAAACACGACGGCATACCGGTATCTCCCGAAGAAGCCTTATCTGAAGTGATGTTATGGATGAGCAAAAATAAACCAGTTATACTCTAAACATGGACAACTGTATTTTCTGCAAAATCGTCAAAGGTGAAATTCCTTGTCACAAGGTTGCCGAAAACGACAAATTTCTGGCTTTCTTGGACATCAAACCATTTTCCGAGGGTCATACCATGGTTATTCCCAAGAATCATCACCGTTGGGTCTACGACGTTCCCAATTTTGGCGAGTATTGGGAGTTTGTACTTGAGGTCACCAAAAAAATTAACGCCAATCTTAAGCCACTTTTTATTTCCTTTCTCACCATGGGTAATCAAGTAGAACATGCCCACATTCACATAATTCCCCGATATTTCAATGATAAATTAATAAATGAGTTTGGCGCCGACCTTCGCATCAATTTTACCCCCGATGAATTGTCTTCAATTTGTACTAAAATAAAATCATGACCACCGACGAGCAAATAATTTTAGAACTCCAGAAGTTAAATACCAAAATTGATAGGTACACCCACCCTCTCAAAAGCATTGGCAACAGTTTTCTCACTGGACTATTCCACTCACTTGGATCACTCTTTGGGACTGTCGTTATTGCCGGTTTGGTTGTTTATGTATTTTCCAGCGTTAATTTTCCCAAACTAATTAGCAAATTCATGGAAGATTCCATGTCCCAAATCAATTGGTCCAAAATTGTTCCTACACCCGCCCCTATCGACCTCCAACAATATCTCCAAAAGCCCATTAACTCTAATTAGTCTTGTCTTATTCCAGAATCGAGTTTCTAGAATCTAGTTTCTTTATTTCCCTTTCCTCTCCGCCCTTACTCTATCCACTTTCAGCAAATACTTTTTCCTCAACCGAATCGTCTTAGGTGTAATATCAATTAATTCGTCAGCCTCAATAAAATCAAGTGATTCTTCAATCGAATATTTTACTGGCGGTGCCAGGGCAATAGCATCGTCATTTCCCGAAGAGCGCATGTTGGTCAACTGTTTGCCCTTACATATGTTTAGTTCCAAATCTCCCTGAACCGGTCGAAGTCCGACCACTTGTCCTTCATAGACTCCCTCTGTTGGGGCAATAAACGTCACCCCTCTCTTTTGGGCCAAATCTAGTCCAAAAGACAGTGCTTTACCGCTTTCCGAAGCAATCATCACGCCATTTCGAGTTCTGACAGTCTCTTCCTGCTTTGGTTCATAGCCCAAGCTCAAAAAGCTAATCGACACCGAACCTTTAGTTTCAGTCATCAAGGCACTTCGAAGTCCTAGAGCATTTTTTTCACTAATTTTATAAGAAATCTTTACACCAGCTCGGTCATCTGTTTGCATGTCCAGCATTTGGGCTTTACGCTTACCCAATTCCGAAGTAATTGCTCCCACATATTCTTCTGGAGTCAAAATAGTCAATTCCGAAAACGGCTCGTGTAATTTACCATTAATAGTTTTCAAAATAACTTCTGGCTTGCCTACTTCCATCGCATAACCTTCACGACGGAGTTTTTCCACCAAAATAGCCAAATGTAATTCACCTCGTCCCGACACCAAGACTCGAATCGAGTCGGTTGGATCATCTTCTATCTTTAACCCCAAATTTGTTTCTACCTCTTCGTGCAGTCTCTCTTTTAACTCTCGGCTAGTCAAAAATCTTGATTCATCCCGAGCAAAAATTGAAGTATTTGGGCCAAAACTAGCTTTAAGTGTTGGTTCGGCCACCTCGATTGTAGGTAAAGCTACTTGAAAATTCGGGCTAGTCAAAGTCTGGCCAATTTCAATTGCTGAAATACCCGCCAAATAGACCACTTCTCCTGAGGACGCCTCATCCACCTCAACTTTTAAGATTCCTTCATTAACATACATTTTTTCTATTTTAAAATTCCCCACCAAACTTTGATTAGGGTTGATTAGCGACACATACTGTCCTTTTTTAATTGTTCCTTGATTGACTCTACCTACCGACAATCTACCTAAGTAGCCATTTTTTTCAAACGACGACACTAGCATTTGGAACTCTTTTTTCTCGTCTTTAACTGCCGACGGAATAGTTTTAATAATTGTTTCAAATAGGGGAGTAGTATCACCGGGCGCATCTAAACTTGGGGGCATTTTATCCCAAGTTTTACCATCACGACCGATAGCGTAAATTACCGGGAAGTCCAATAATTCAGGATCGGACGCCAGTGATAAAAATAAATTTTCGGCGTCAGCCACCACTTTTTTAACATCAGCATCTTTACGATCAATTTTGTTGATAACTAGAATTACTTTAAGTCCATAATCTAGAGCTCTTTTAAGCACAAATTTAGTTTGTGACAGTGGACCTTCAGCCGCATCAACAATCAACAATGCCCCATCAGCCATGTTCAACACTCGCTCTACTTCACCCCCGAAATCTGCATGACCCGGAGTATCAATAATATTAATTTTGGTATCTTTATAAAATACCGAGGTGTTTTTCGATAAAATAGTGATCCCTTTTTCTCTTTCCAAATCATTACTATCCATAATACGGTCAGTCTGCATTTCTTCCTGATTTTCTCTAAAAGTATGGGTTTGTTTTAGCAAAGCATCAACCAATGTAGTTTTTCCATGGTCAACGTGGGCAATAACGGCAATATTACGAAGGTTAGTATATTTAGGCATTCGTCCATTTTACCACAAAATAGGCTAAAATACTCTAATGAAAAAACTATTATATATATTATTGGTATTCGTCTTATTTGTCCTATTTGTCCTGTCATTTTCAAAATATAAAAGTCCTATCAACCGTCAGTTTGAAGCCCTCCAAGACACGATTGTCTATCCACCAGCTGGCGGACCTTCAAAGATTCTTGAATCTGGTCTCCCCAACAAGCATCTGATTGAAACACCCTTTATCCCTCAGGCTCCAGAGAAAAATTGGGACCAGCCCTGGCAAGATGCCTGTGAAGAAGCCGCCATAATAACTCTCGATTATTATTATCAAAAAATAACCCCAACAACTTCAGATCTTTTGACTCGCTATCAGCAACTATTCAGCTATGAAGCCCAAAATAATTGGTCACATGATATAAATTTAACTCAAATGTCCCAACTATCAACCCAGTTTCTCAACTATCAAACAAAAATAATTGACAACCCAACTATCGAAGACATTAGGCAGTATTTATCCCAAGATATTCCAGTTATAGTCCCGGCCAACGGCAAAACCTTATATCAAGAAAACAAACGATTCAAAAGTGGCGGACCGTGGTACCACAACTTAGTCATTCTCGGCTACGATGACAATCGCCAGCAATTTATAGTTCATGACGTTGGTACCCAATTTGGCGCCTATTTCAAATATAGCTATTCTTTACTAATGTCCTCCATTCACGATTTCCCCACATCAAACAAAAAAGAAGATATTGATCTAGGAGAAAAAAGGATACTTATACTTACACAAAACTGAATGCCCTACCTCCCTTGTCAAAGGGAGGTGGCTTCGACAAAGTCGACGCCTGAGGGATTTGACTCTGTTAAAATAAATTATGAAAAAAGTATTAACGATTATTGCCAGTGCTTTTCTTTTATCCGCCTGCGGCGCCACTAGCACCACCACCAACCTTCAGTTTCCCGATTCATCTCTAAAAATCACCCCAACAAGTTACCTGCTATCAATTACACCTAGTACTCAAAACGACCCCCTAGTTGGTCTCAACACCAAGGACGGTCAAATAGTAATTAAGCTTTACCAAAAAGAAACCCCCAACACAGTGGCAAATTTCCTCAAAAAAGTTAACTCAGGTTTTTACAACGGGTTAACTTTTCATCGGGTTATTCCTGGATTTATGGCTCAAGGTGGCGATCCAATGGGTACAGGTAATGGTGGCGGCACGATTAAATCAGAACTAAACAATTTACCCTTCAAAAAGGGAAGTCTGGGACTAGCTCGCACCCCTGATACAAAAGAAGTTAGCAATGATTCTCAGTTTTTTATTTGTTACGATGACACCGGTTGCTCCCATCTCACCGGTGATTATGTAAATTTTGGCGAAGTAATTTCCGGTTTTGAATCACTCAACTCTATCAACCAAGGTGACAAAATTATTTCAATTATCACTACCACCAAATGAAAAAACTAATCCCCCTAATTTTCTTTGTTATTCTTATTTTAATTGGCTTCAAATTTTATCAAGCCAACAAAGCACCTGTCGTTTCAGACTCTGAGGCAAATTTAATTTTATTCTGGGGAGAGGGTTGTTCTCATTGCGAAAAAGTAAAACAACATATTTCTGACAACAAACTAGAGACCAAAATCAAAATAGCCTACAAAGAAGTGTATTACAACAAAGCCAACCAAAAACAGCTTGAAACCACTATTGCTAAATGTCCCGAAATTGACACCAAAAACGGCATCGGTGTCCCAGTTGCCTTCGACCCACAAAGCCAAAAATGTATCAGTGGTGATGAGCCAATAATTAGTTGGCTTAACGCCAAATAATTACCGTGTCCCTCAAAAATAAATCATCCACTCAATTTACTTTTCAATCACTTATTAGATTAATTATTTTTGGCGTCTTAATATATTTTCTAGTCGTCTACCTTGCCAGCAACACCCCCCACAAAACAAAAACTCAAAGCGATCCCACAGTCTTAGGAACAGAAGTTACCAATTTATCCCAAAAAGCCTACCAGTCACTCCCTCAAAAAAGCCGTGATGCCCTCCAAAATCTCCCATCTTCACCTGTTATAATCCAAGCACAAGCCAATCTTAATAAACTTGGCGGAATCTCTGCTGAATTACCAAATAAAATAATCATTGAAGTCAAAAAAGTGATTGTCAAAAGTATTTACGACAATATCATGAAAGACCTTGAATCCAAAAAATAACTATGGAAATCAGCCTTCTCACTGAAAAAGTCGAAAACCTCAAAGCTAAATTAGGTTTTTCTAAACTACAAGAGCGTTTGGTTGAATTAAAACAAAGTTCAGTCGACCCGTCCCTTTGGGACAATCCCCAAAAAGCTGCCGAAATAATGCAAGAACTATCAGATACCGAAAAAACTGTTAATTCACTCTCAGATCTAACTCTCGACCTTAAATCACTTTTAGAAATTGCCAATTTACTTGAAACAGATCCAGACGAATCATTAGCTCAAGATCTAAACCAACAGTTAATTTCCATCGAGAAGACTGTTTCTGAGTTAGAACTACAAACATATCTATCTGGCAAATACGACAAAAATAATGTTTTATTTTCTATTCACTCCGGCCAAGGCGGCACCGAGGCAATGGATTGGGCAGCTATTCTTCAGCGAATGTATCTCCGCTATTTTGAAAAAAAGGGCTGGAAATTCGAAGTACTTGATTTCAATCCTGGTGATGAAGCCGGAATCAAGTCAGTTGATATTAAAGTTACTGCACCATTTGCCTATGGCTATCTCAGAAGAGAGGGGGGAGTTCACCGCCTAGTTCGTCTGTCTCCCTTCAATGCCGACCAGCTCCGACAAACATCATTTGCCAAAGTTGAAGTCACTCCAATTATTGACAATAATGATGAAATAACCATAAAACCAGAAGAAATTGAATTTTCAGCCTACCGGGCTGGCGGTCACGGCGGTCAAAACGTCAACAAAGTAAGTACCGCTGTCCGTCTAACCCACAAACCAACTGGCATTAGTGTTTCTTGCCAAAGCCAGCGAGCCCAAGACCAAAATCGGGCAGTGGCACTCCTGATGCTCCAATCAAAACTTTGGGCCATCGAACAAGAACGCCAAAGCCAAGAACACAAAGATATCAAAGGTGAAAATATTATAGCCGGCTGGGGTCATCAAATTCGCTCCTACGTTCTCCATCCCTACAAAATGGTCAAAGATCTTCGCACTCGTTTCGAAACATCAGACACAACTAGTGTATTAGACGGCGACCTTGATGAATTTATTAAAGCCGAATTAAAACTTTAGTCTCAGTGAAAAAAATATTTATTTTACTTTCTTTAGTTTTAATCTCTTTTGCCGGTTTTTATTATTATCTTAATAATAAAATTCGTCGTGACTTTGGACGAAATATCAATTATTTTACAAAATTAGTCGAAGGTTCAAGTTCAAATTTACCACCAAATTTTAATTTTATAATACTGGGACTAGACCGGCGCAACGATTCACTCGAAAAAACCGAAACTACCGACACCATAATTTTTGGACATTTTGACCAATCAGAAACGTTTGTAAAACTCTTCCCCCTTCCCCGAGATTTGTGGAGCTACGATCTTAAATCGAAAATTAATCAAACGTATCCCCAATCAAAAACTACCCCAAACCGCTTTGATTACATTTCCGCTAGTTTTCAAAAACTACTAGACCAACCTATAGATCGAACCATAATCATCACTACTGACAACCTAATTGAATTAGCCAACATAATTGATGGAGTTGATGTTAATTTGACTCACGGTTTTGTAGATGAAAAATATCCCAACCCCGAATATATCAAAAATCCCAACCCCAAAACTCCGATTTACAAAACCATCTCCTTCCCTGCAGGTCTAATTCATTTAGATTCTAAAAATATCACTGAATTTGTTCGGTCTCGCAAGAGTGCTGAAACTACCATAGCTGGCGGTACAGATTTGGGCCGAATTCAACGTCAAGCACTTCTTATCGATGCCCTAATTGACAAGCTAAAACAACCATCAGTTCTCCTAAACTATTCCCGAGTTGTTAAGCTTTACAATTTTTGGCAATTTCATCTTGAAACCAATTTTACCGACAGCGACCTAGTTTCAATTTTAAAAAACAATCGGAAGCACATATCAAGACTAAAAATTGAAAAATACGACATCACCCATCTACTGTATCATCCAAACAATTTCATCAACCCTCAATGGGTCTTCCTCCCCATCAACAATGATTATTCAAAATTAAGTGATTTTATATTGAGTAAAATAAACTAATAATTAATTCGGTTAACGTATTACGTTTTACGGTTCTCGTATTTCTGCTATACTTTTTCATTAGCCATTATCTATCTATATGGACATCCCCAATTTATCCGCACCTGTAAAAATATCTTCAAACTCAAAGCTCTCGCTCAGCCTGATCATCATTATTGTTTTTTTAGGGCTTGGTTTAGGTTTTTGGCTCTCCCGCCTAAATCCTTCAGCAGTTACTACATCCAACAACAGCCCGACAGTTGATTCAAGCACACAAGTAGCTGTGTCTACCGATAATATCAGCGATTCACAACAGCTAAAAACCGGTAAACTATACGGCAATACCAGCAAAAATTTTACTGATACCGCCTCTGGCACCATCGACAAAGGTGGAGTCAATGGTGAGGGTACTCACACATTAAATCGTCCGGGAGGCGCTTCTCAGCGAGCCGCACTTACTTCATCTGCCGTCGACCTTGATTTATTTGTTGGCAAAAAAGTTGAAGTTAAGGGTGAAACCAACCGTTCCAACAAAGCCTCTTGGCTTATGGACGTTGGCTCAATTAAAATTTTAGAATAATTAAGGTTATTTCTCCCTTTCCTCAAAGGGAGAAGTCCCGAAAGCTTTCGGGACAGAGGGATTTAAAATGAAAATAATTTTTGATCACGTCACTAAATCCTACGGTGTTGTCACTGCTCTCCGCGACAGCAGTCTAACTATTGAGCCAGGTGAATTTGTTTTCATTGTTGGACCATCTGGTGCCGGCAAATCTACTGTTATAAAATTACTATTACACCAAATCAAACCTACCTCAGGTGACATTATCATCAACGATTGCCACATTAATACTGCCACCAAGCCTCAAATCGATATTCTTCGCCGTCAAATTGGAGTTGTTTTTCAAGACTATCAATTAATTCCCGACAAAAACATTGAGGAAAATATCTCGATTGCTCTTGATATCGTCGGTTATCCTTCCCAAAATATATCCGCCAAAATAGACCAAGTAATTAACCAAGTCGGTCTTCAGACCCGTCGGCATCAGTTTCCCTCACAATTATCTGGCGGTGAGCTCCAACGCGCAGCTCTAGCTCGTGCCTTAGCTGTCGAACCAAAAATAATTCTCGCCGACGAACCAACCGGTAACTTAGACAATCAAAATTCCTGGAACTTGATCAAACTATTTAAAGACATTAATGAACAATCTGGGACTACTATTATTATGACAACCCACAATTTAGACATAGTTCAATCTCTGAGTAAAAGAGTAATTTCTATTGATAATGGCCAAATAATTGACAGTCAGTCAACCCCTACCTCTACACCAATAATCAACAAAAAGAAAAAGTTAAAAACCAAGAAAAAAATATTATGACCCCTCTAAAATCTGCTTGGCATCATATCCGCCGTTCACCCATCCAAAGTTTAACCGCCATCATTGTTATGACTGTCAGTTTTTTTGGCTTAAACATATTCGTCATTTTTAGTAGTGGCATGTCATCGGTTTTAAAATATTTTGAAAGCAAACCAGAAGTAACAATTTTTCTCAAAGATGGGCTTGATAGAAATACCGTCGAAAATCTCCAAAAAGAATTAAGTAACTACCCCGACATTCGAGAAATTAAATTTATTTCCAAAGAGAAAGCCTTAACTATTTACAAGGAACAAAATAAAAGCAATCCACTATTAACCGAAATGGTCACCAGTAGTGTGCTCCCGGCATCCTTCGAAGTTTCTGTTTCAGATCCAAAAATTCTTGAAGAGATAGCTCAAAACTTTACTTCAAAAAAGGATCAAGTCGATGAAATCATTTACCAAAAAGACATAATTCAATCCCTAATCAACTGGACAAATCTAATTAGGAAAACCGGTGTAATTCTTGTTGGTTTTGGCACATTAATATCATTTATAGTTATCTCGATAATAATTGGCATGAAAATAACTAACCGCAAAGAGGAAATTCGCATATCCCGTTTGCTTGGTGCTTCAAAATTTTATGTCAAAAAACCTTTTTTAATCGAAGGTTTGTTTTACGGACTATTCGGCGGAATTGTTGGTTCAGCAGTTAGTATCAGTCTAGCCTTATATTTTCGCACTCAAATGAATCAATTTTTTCAACCGATCATTTTTTTAACTACCTCAATTAATTTTTATTTAATATTACTTGCCACCTCCATTATCAGCGGTTCACTACTTGGCTACCTTGCCTCATGGCTTGGTGCTAAGCGTTATATTAAGTACTAATGCTTTCTCATATCTTATTCTGGATAAGCCTACTAGTCTCGTTTTTCAGCCAGCTATCCATTCCAGTAAACGCGGTTGATTCAGTTGGTACAGTTGACACTATCACCCAACAAATCAACGACTATACTCAAAAGCTTGCCACACTAGCTAAATCAAAAGACACTCTCAGCAATCAAATCAAAATACTCAATTCCCAAGTCGAACTAACTTTATTAAAAATTAACCAGTCAGAACAAAGTATCAAATCTCTCGAGTCAGATATCAATGATCTTTCAATAAAAATTGGCAATCTTGATGTCAATTTAAACCAATTAACAGCCGATTACATCAAAGAAATAAACCTAAATTATCGACTCCAAAAAAGACTCTCACCAATACCAGCTATTTTTTTATCCTCTAGCTTTAATAGTTTTTTGGAGCAATACAAATACATCGCCACCATCCAGCGCAATAGTCAAACCACCCTTCTAAATCTTGAAACAGCTAGAACTACTTTCGACATCCAGAAAAACCAAAAAATAGACAAGCAAACCGAATTAGAAACTCTCCAGAAAAAACTTTCCGACCAGCAAGCCAGCTTAGCCAAACAACGAACAGACAAAACCAACCTTTTACAGGTCACCAAAAACGACGAAGTCCGCTATCAAAAACTCAAGGCCGAGGCTCAAGCCGAACTAGAATCACTCCAAACTGCAGTTTTTGACGGCACCAAAGTGGTCAAAAAAGGCGAAGCTATTGGAATTATGGGGAATACAGGATTTTCTTTTGGAGCCCATCTCCACTTTGGACTCTACAATCTAACCAAAGAAAAAGTCGCCAACTTCGAATACACCAATGACATCGACAGTCTGAACTTTTTAGCCAGTCACCAATGGCCGATGAAAAATTACACGATTACTCAGGGACGTGGACGCACTGCCTACTCCTATATGTACAGCGATCATTTTCATCACGGCATCGACATGTACTCAGACACCAATACTGTTTACGCCGTCGATGACGGCATCGCCTATTTTTTTAAAGACAAATATCCCGGAAAGAAAATGGGGACCGGAAATCACGTCAAGCTATTCCATGCCGACGGCCATATGACACTCTATCTTCACCTAGAAAAATTTTATAGATAACGTCAATTAATATCCTCTAGCATACTTTCGCACACCCAAGCCAGCCAATACACTAGTTAATACCAATAGAGTTTTCATTAAAATATCAGAACTACCAGTATCTGGGATACAAGTCTGACTTACATAAAAACTTGAATTATCACTATCACTTACTTTTGTCGCAGTAGCCACCGACTGATTAGTCAATTTAAGTTTTTGACCACAAAATGTTGAGGCAGGCAAATTAACCAACTTGGACCGGATTAAGTATTCTTTACTCTCACCAGCACCCAATTTATCAACTGAAAAATCAATCTGGTTCAATGATTTGTTAAATTCACCCGGAAAAAATACTAAAGACAAATATTTAGGCAACCTATCAGCTACTTTAATATTAGTAATCTCAGTATTTCCGGTATTTTTAACAATAATTTTAAATTCAACTTGTTCATCTTGACTAAATATCTTCTGGGATGAATCTATATTATCGTAAAACTTCTCATCGTTTATAGGTCTAACCATTTTATCAATCACCAAGGAAGGTTTGGATTCAGTTTGTGAATAATATTGTCCAAACACAGGACCTGAAAACACAAAGAAGCAAGCAAGTAGGGTCAAAATGGCCAAAGAGTTCTTAATTTGTTTCATGTTTAATATTAAAAGATTACAGGATATTATACCTCAAAATAATCCACTGTCAAGTTGGTTGGCGACAATATGTTTTATTGTTATACTCAACTCACCATGAACTACATATTTGACGAATTGTCACTGTTCTTACCTTGTTACAACGAAGAGGGTAATCTTCAATCGACCTTCGATAAAACTCTACCAATAATTCAAAAGGTAGCCAAAAAATGGGAAATAATTATTGTTGACGACGGCTCAAAGGACAATACCGGGAAAATAGCTCTAAACATTCAAAAAGAATTTCCTCAAAATATTCAAATAGTTACTCACCACCCAAACCGAGGGTATGGTGCAGCCTTCAAAAGTGGGTTTTATACCGCCAAGTACCAATGGATAACCTTTATCGATGCCGATGGCCAGTTTGACTTCAACGACATATTTTCACTTCGTGAAACCCAAAAAAGAACTAACGCCGACATGGTTATTGGACACTATCTCGGACGCAAGGTGTCATCAGTTAGAATTGTCGGCACCAAGATCTGGCAACTTGCTGTGTTTGTATTATTTGGTCTAAAAGTCACCGACATTGACTGTGGTTTTAAATTAGTCAGCAAAAAAGTAATCGACACCATCCCCAAGTTAGAAGCCGAAAGGGGTCCATTTATTTCCTCTGAGTTTTTAATCAAGTCCAAACATGCAGGTTTCAAGATTGTCGAGTCTGGTGTTCACCATTACCCTCGCAAAGCCGGCACCGCTACTGGCTCAAAAATTAATGTTGTTATATCTGGGCTAAAGGATTTACTCAGACTATGGTACAAGCTAAATTTCACCAAATGAAAACTCTAATTCAAAAAAATTGGTTACTAATATTAATTCTGTTAATCTCCGGATTTGCTCGACTTTACAAAATAGGGGACTACATGGAGTTTTTAGGTGACCAGGGCCGCGACGCTGTTATTGCCCGAGATTTCCTCAAAAACGGTAATCTGTTCTTTATTGGCCCCCAAACTAGTATTGGCAACATGTATCTCGGACCTTTTTACTACTACCTCTTTGTTGTTCCTGGGCTGATTCTTACCAATTTCAACCCCATCGGGCCATCAATAATTGTGGCCATTTTTGGCATTGCCACGGTATATCTAATTTATTGGTTTGCCTCACGTTATTTAAACAAATCCACTGCCTATTTTGCCTCGTCACTTTATGCCATTTCTCCAGTAATTATCAAATACTCAAATTTTTCTTGGAACCCAAACATCATGCCATTTTTTGCTTTAGTTTTTGTTATTTCAATTATCAAATCAACTATCGATTCAAAGCCAAAATATCTGTTATTAGCCACACTTTCGTTTATAGTCTGTCTCAATTCGCATTTCCTGGCTCTCCTATTACTACCTTTTGCTGCTATTTATCTACTTTTAAAGTTATTTTTTGTATTTCAAAACAAACAATCTTTTAAACAATATCTGTTCTACATCGGTCTGTCACTTACTCTTTTTGTTTTATCACTCACCCCACAAATATTATTTGACTTAAAACATCAGGGGCAAAACATTAACGCGATTGTTCACTTTTTTACTTATCGAGAAACCACTGTAAATCTCAAACCCTACAAATCTATTTACACAATTTTTCCTTTGTTTACTCAAGTTAACACCCGACTAATTTTTTCAAAAGCAGATTCGTTTGGTTTTATTGGGAGTATATTAATATTATTTCTCGGGTTAACTGCCTTTATCAAGAAAAAATCACCCACTTATCTCTTGCTCTGGATTTGGTATGGCATAGGCTTAATTGGACTCTCACTTTACAAACAGCATATATATGATCACTATTTTGGATTTATTTTTCCAGTAATTTTTTTAATTGTTGGTTATATTCTTTCCCGATTACCTAAAATAATTTCTTTACCCATTTTTTTTGGGCTTATCTCCCTCGGAATCAGTCAAAACCCTTTCCGTTGGCAACCACCTCGACAGCTCCAGACTACATCCGACATTACTAAATTAATTATTCGGGAATCATCCGGTCAACCATTCAATTTTTCTCTGTTAGCCAAGCAAAATTACGACCCCCCTTACCGCTATTTTTTTGCAGAAAAAAACGCGTCACTTTACAATCTCGATCAAAAAATTACTGACCAGCTTTTTGTAGTCTGTGAACCCTTCCAGATCGATTGCAATCCAATCAATAATCCTGAGTGGTCAATTGCTGCTTTTGGTTGGGCAAAAATCGACAGTCAATGGCAAGTAAACGGTATCAATATATATAAACTAACCCACACCCAACAATGATCCCTATAAAAACTTTTATAAAAAATTATTGGCTACTCATTACTATTTGGTTAATTGGCCTATTTTTTCGCTGTTATCGCCAAAATCAAATGCTAAGTTTTTATTATGATCAGGGTCGCGATGCCTTAATGGCCACCGACATTATTAATTTCAAACACTTTCCTGCAATTGGTCCTACCACTGGTATTCAAGGTTTACTTCTCGGCCCACTTTGGTATTACCTAATTACCCCAGGCTACTTATTGTCTCGGGGCAATCCTGCCTATGCGGCCTGGTTTATCAGCTTAATCGAAAGTTTTTCAATTCCTCTCATTTATCTGATTCTCGAAAAGTATTGGCACAAAAATTCTGGTTATTTAGGTGCTTTTTTTTGGTCTTTTAGTTACTACCTAATTCGATCAAGTCGTTGGTTTAGTAACCCCTCACCTTTACCCACCGTCGTGTTTTTACTAATACTTTGTTTGATAAAAATTTTCCAAGAAAAAAAATACCACTACAGTATTCCCTTAGCCTTTTTATTGGGGGTAGCGCTTCAACTAGAGGCAGCCTCAGCAATTTTCTTTTTTCCAATAATTGGCCTTATAGCCTTATTAAATTTCTCTACTAGTAAAAAAATTAGCTATCAACTTTACCTCAAAAGTTTTTTTGCTTTTTTTATTCTCTTAATTCCTCAAATTTTATTCGAATTCAAAAACAAATTTATTGTCACCCAAGCTTTTCTCGGGTTTCTGACTGGCAAGGTTAACAGTGACACCGGCAAAAGTTGGGCTGTTCCTTCCATAAAATTCGTTGGTCGCCGTCTGATTGATTACTACGAAATATTTTTTTCTAAATTAGACACCAATACCACCATTAGTTCGACAATATTTTTAATTATATTTACCTTCGGCTTGTTTTTTCTACTAAAAAAACTGCCTCAAAGCACTTTTATTCAAATAATTGTTATCTGGTTGTTCTTACCGCTAGTGTTATTACTATTTTTTGTCGGCAACTACGGCACTCTCTATGACTACTATCTAACTGGACTATTCCCGGCATTCTTTCTACTTTTTACCATGGGCCTCACTGTTTTTGCACTAAATATATTTTCACTTATTACTGTCGTTGGTGTAATTGGATTATTTATCAACGGTAATTTGTCTTTTACCAAAAATTACATTACCGCCGGTACTGACGGCCCATCCAACGTTAGTCTAGGCAACGAGATACTTGCTGTTGACTATGTCTGCCAACAATACAAAGAAAAACCTTTTACCCTAAATATTTATGTTCCACCGGTTATCCCTTATTCCTACAATTATTTATTTTATTGGCGCACTAGCCAAAAACTCTGTTCTGAGCCAAAAACTGACTCCAACTCACCCCACTTATCACTTTACGAAATTGATCCTGACCATCCCTCTCGATTGAATCCATGGCTAAACGAACAAGAAAAAATTGGTAAGATAGTAGATGTGCACCGTTTTGGTGGAATAATAATTCAATCAAGAACCAGATCATCATTATGACCAAGCCAGCCGTTTCAATAGTCATGTCTTGTTACAACGAAACCAAAAACCTCGAAAGAGGGGTTCTCCAAGAAATAGAGGGCTTTTTCAAAACCCAAAACTATGACTGGGAAGTTGTTATTACTGATGATATCTCCACCGACTCTAGTCTAAATTTACTTCAAAAATTCGCCAAATCTCACCCCAACTTTCATATTTACAAGCTCAACCAGAAGGGTGGTAAACCTGGAGGTATTTGGAATAGTATTCAGCACGCCTCATACCCAATAGTTTTGATGACCGATATCGACCAATCAACACCAATTAGCGAAATCACCAAGCTTTACCCTTTTTTTGACCAGGGTTACGATGTGGTTATTGGTTCACGGGGCATTGGTCGTGAAGGCAACTCGTTTCTTCGCAAAATCGGTGGCCCTATTTTCTTAACTCTCAGACGTCTGGTTTTGTTGAGAAATATCGTCGATACTCAGTGCGGTTTTAAAATGCTTCGTTTAAAAACTGCCAAAAATCTTTTTCCCAACCTCGAGGTGTTCAAAAACATGATTCAGCACCCTGGTTGGCGAGTCACTGCCTTCGATGTTGAATTACTTTTTATGGCCCAAAAACGGGGTTACAAAATTAAAGAAGTGGTAGTTGATTGGCGCAACGAAGACACTAGTGACACCAAGGGCGACAGTGTCAAGCGATACCAAAAAGAGTCGGTTCAGATGATACAAGAAATTATTCGTGTCAAAAAAAATGACCTTCGCGGTCTCTATGACTGATTTACTGACAGTTTTACTACTCAGCTCCGTCTATCTCATATCCAGGTTTATTAATCTAACCGCATTGCCTGTTTTTGGGGATGAAGCAATTTATATTCGCTGGTCACAAATAATTAAATCAGTCGAAACACTTCGTTTTATTCCGGTAACTGATGGCAAACAGCCTCTGTTTATGTGGGCTACCGTTCCCTTTTTCAAAATAATCGCCGACCCACTATTTGCTTCGCGCACACTTTCAGTACTCTCCGGGCTGGGAATTTTGCTTTGCATCTATCTGATACTTAGACTAATTTTCAAAACAACCCCCTTGGTCGCTTTTATCGGTGGCTATCTCTATTTAATATCATTTTTTTCATTCTTCTTTGATAGACTGGCCACTGCCGACACCCTTCTCTCCTTCTTTACCACACTGTCACTTTTTCTTGTCTTTCTCCTAGCCAAACATCCTCGTCTAGACACATCACTCATACTCGGCGGCACTTTAGGACTTGCCTGGCTTACCAAATCTCCCGCGCTTTATTTTATTGTTCTCAATTTTGTCATTTTTATTTTATACAACTACAAAAAAATTCAACTTTGTGTCTATCCAATTATTTCAACAATTATTGCCACGGCCTTTTATAATATTCTTCGACTTGGCCCCCAATTCAACCAATTAGCATCTCGCAACAAGGATTATGTTTGGCCTATCTCTGAAATCATCAAGCACCCTCTCGACCCTTTTAAACCACATTTATCAGACACTATTACCATCTATAGCCAGTACTTTCCTCCACTATTTTTAATTACGATCACTTTACTATTTGTCTTGTATATCTTAAAAAAACCAAAAATAAAACTCGACACCATCAGTCTTATTTTATGGTTTGGGTTGCCCCTGGTAGCTACGCTATCTTTAGCCAAAGTCTTTACCGCCCGTTATATTTTATTTACTCTCCCACCGTTTATTATTTTAGTCACTCTACTTTTCTCTCAATTTTCAAAAATAAAATATTTTAATATATTTGTACTGATATATTTATCCACGAACCTATTTAAAATTTGGAATTTTGAAACCAACTTATTTAATTACCACCTACCCTCCACCGAAACCGGTTATATTCAAGATTGGACCTCTGGCTGGGGCATAAAACCTTCTGCCGATTTTCTTATAGATCGTTCAAAAACAGCCAATGTTATTGTTGGCACTGAAGGCTATTTTGGAACATTACCTGACGGACTTCAAATTTACACCAACAACATTACCCATCTGACTGTTTTTGGGGTGGGTATAGGATTTGAAAAAATTCCCGAGAAATTGATTGACGCCCACAACCACGGTGATGAAGTTTATATCCTCGGCAACAGCTCCCGAATACGTTTATTACCCGACGAAATTCAAAAACTCACTTTAATTAACACCTTTCCCAAACCAAACAATGATTCCTTAGTTCTTTATCGTTTATAATAACCGGAAGCTATGATGTCAAAATTAAAGAAACTTAGTCAAAAATCTTGGTTCTACCCTTTACTAACCTTCATATTAATTATTCCTGCTTTTGCCTTTTTATTAAGACCGGGCATGTACTGGATTATGCACGACGACATGCAAATGATTCGTCAACTAGAGCTTGAAAAATGTTTCCAAGACGGTCAAATTCCTTGTCGCTGGGCCCCAGACCTAGGTTATGGCTACGGTTACCCGCTCTTCAACTTTTATCCGCCCATGCCTTATTTTGTCGGACAACTTTTCCGTACCATCGGCCTTAGCTTTATGGCCACCGTTCGTTACACCGCCATAGCCAATTTCATTCTCGCTGGTTTATGTATGTATTTTTTAGCCGCCAATGTTTTTTCTCCCTTAGGTGGACTGCTCGCTGCTTTATTTTATACCTACGCGCCCTATCACGCCGTCAACATTTATGTTCGTGGGGCCATGAACGAAGCCTGGGCGGCTGTCTTTTTCCCCCTAATACTTTTAATGGCCAAAAAGCTTATCGAAACAAAGAAATTAAAATTTATTCTTTTTCTCGGACTGTCATTTACCGGATTAATGCTCTCCCACAATCCTATGACCTTGGTATTTACTCCTATTTTAATCATCTGGAGCATATACTGGATGTATTTTTACTACAAACTTGATGTCAAAAAATATTTTCACTCAATTCTCAAATTAGCCTCGTCGGCCCTTCTAGCATTTGGTTTAGCCGCCTTTTACACTTTGCCAGTAATTCTTGAAACCAAATATGTCCAAATCGAAAGCATGTTTATAAATTACTACCATTTTTCGGTACATTTTGTCACTCTCAAACAGTTATTTATCAGTACTTTTTGGGGTAACGGTGCCTCAGTTTGGGGTCCAAACGACGGCATGTCCTTTGCTATTGGCTACCTCCACTGGATTATCCCCACGCTTATTTTTATCTATTATGCAATAAATTTTATTCGTCTACCCAAAAACCGACTCCGCTCTTCACTAATTTTACTGTTGGTATTTATGGCTTATTTTAGTGCCTACATGACCCACAACCAATCCACTTGGCTTTGGTTAATCCTTACCCCCATTCAAAAAATACAGTTTCCCTGGCGCTTTCTCAATATTTCTGTATTGCTGTTTTCCCTACCTATCGCTGTTTTACCTGAAATTATTCAAAACAGTCGGCTCAAGCAATTTACCTTCCCCTTAGCCACTTTTTTACTCGTCAGTTTATTTGCCTTAAATATTTCACATTACACCCCAGTTGAATGGGGTCCACTATCTGATGAACAAAAATTTTCCGGCAAGGCCTGGATCAACGAAATTACCAGTGGTATTTATGACTACCTACCCAAAACAGCCTCTAAAGCAGCCCTAGGACCAGCCAAAGATTTTGTCGACGACATCACACCTCGCACAGTTAGTTACCAAGTAACGGGCTCTAAAAAGGGTACTGATTGGTATATTGGCAATATTAGTTTGCCTATAGAAGCTGATGTTACCTTGGCTATTCTAGGTTACAAAGATTTTAAAATTACCAACAACAGTTTACCTATTCCTCACACCATCGAACCTGAATTTGGTCGAATTGTAATTCATCTGCCTGCAGGCAACAACCAAGTATATGTAAAATTTGTCAACACTACAGGCAGAATAATTGCTAATTTAATTACAGTAATAACTCTAATTACAGCCACAATCTTCTTTACCAAAAAGCTATGGACACAATCGATATTGAAGAAATAAAGCAAAAATCTGCCAGCAATGTTCTGTTTTTGACAATTCGAAACTTTGGTATTCAAGGAGTTTCTGTTGTTGGTTTTTTTCTACTATCAATTCTTTTGGGGGCAGGTGATGTTGGTTTGTTTGCTATAGTCGCTGAATCTGTCGCCATTCTTGGTTATTTTTCTGACGTTGGCCTAGCCTCAGCCTTAATC
>JAGORQ010000025.1 GCA_018062705.1 Candidatus Shapirobacteria bacterium | reverse complement strand
CCAACCGCACCTCGCCCATCGTGATTTTTCCAAATTGTTTTTGATGGAGCTGTTTTACAAACCATGGTTATGGGGATGCCGGCTTTTACTTCCTTTTTTTGTCTTCTAAAGTCAACTTCCCATATTGTTTCATGTATTCCAGCTAAGGCAACATGTCCCATCACTGCTGTATCGAGAATTATAATATCACCGCGTTTGGCTTGGAGTAGACCTGAAGGTGTGAGAGCTACGTTAGAAAAATTATACCGCTCCATTAGTTCTTCGATTTGTAGCATGCTTGATTATAACATTAATTATAAGATTATTCCCTAGTTCCGGGAAAAAAGGCATAACAATAAATTTTACCGTCTTCTCGTGGGTCTGGAGTTTCTTTTCGAATAAGATCAACTGTTGCGGTAATACTTTTGGCAGGAGGCACTCGATTAAGAGACCCGTCTAGCCAAACAACTTTAAGCGGTTGGGTTAAACTCAACCTGACCATAGGTACATTTGGAACCACAATAGACTCGGTGAAGTCGACTCTCAGAACGACGCCATCTTTAACATAAGCAAAATTACTTTTAAATCCGTAGCCTAGGACAAAACCGGTATTATAAGGAGCATGTCTAACCTTGTCAGGAGTTAAAATAATTTCGTCGGTAGAATAATTGTATTTTTCTCGCAGTTCCAATAGAGATCCAGAAAAAGCCATTTTGTATTTTAATAAATTGTGTTTGCAAAAAAGCCAAAAGCGGTTTTGGTACTTGTCCTCATTACCCAGTCAACGATGATAGTAGAAGACACAGATTTAGTGCCACTTTCATTCAATTCCCAACGAACCGTATCGGCTCTGGTTTGAGGCATTCGGGAGTACTGTGCAAGTGGAATAGCAATAGACTTTGCAAAATCAACTTTAGTTATCTTGTCTCCTTCCCATTCAATTCGATGGCCCAGTATTGGAGTATTAAGTTTAAAAGTTTCACCAACACCTACACCCTTGATAAAAGGTGGGGTTAAGATTACGTTACTGACGCGATAGAGTAGGGCAAATTCTGCTAAACTCTGTGGTTGTGGCATACTTGATTGTAACATTATTTTTTACGTTATAATAAATATTATGGAATATCCCAAACATTTGTCTGAAAAAATTAGAGAGGAAGTAGCAGTGAGTTATCTTCGACATGAGTTGAGAAAAATTTTTCCGAGTATTAACGGTGATGATGTAGAAAATTTAATGAAGTGTAAAGAATTGGCTAACCCAAGGGATTTTTGGAATGGAGTGCATGGAGTTAGTATGGGCTTTAAACTAAAAAATATAGTTTATCTGGCTACTGCACAGAATATTAATTGGGAAAGAAAAAAAATTAATATTAGTGAGTTAACTTTTGGAGTAGAACTACAACAAACGAAAGAAATTCGGCCTGGAAAAGTGTCGGCGGTTGAATTTGCTGAATTTTATAAAAATAATCCTGACAAACAAAAATATCAACTTGAAGAAACAGTTAGAATACGCGGTAATGATGAAATGCGGGAAAATGACCCAATTATTGCATTAGGAAAAATGGAAAAGGATAAGTTAGTAATTAGTGTTCATGATGGCAACGGTAGATTGGCTAGATATTTACTTGAGAATAAAAAAGAAATTGATGTATTTGTGGGAATTTTTAGTGGTGATAGTTTACTTAATTACTGGCTACCTACACAAGTATTGATGGACGTACTTTTTTTTGTTTACGAAACAATAAAAAATAAAGATGAAAAAATGTTTGAAAACTATATGGCGGTGTTAAAAGATATGTTGAAAAATTCAGAAAGTGGTAGGTACGAGTTTAGAGAGCGGGCTGTGACGAGCAAGGCGGAGGTGAGAGAAAAGATTATGAAAGGAATGGCTAGTCTGTTTTAATCCCCCATTGTTTTTTGCGCCAGTCGATAAATTCTTGATGGAGTTCGGGGTAATTGAAAGAATGCATTTCCAGCATTGAAGAGACAATTTGTTGGGAGACTAGGGTCATGTTGTCGCTGAGTGGTGTGCCAACCACAGTAATATTTTGATAATTTAATTCGACTGATTGGCTAAAGTCGTAAAGTTTTTCTAAATAAATATGACCTAGAATGGTGAGTAATTCTTTTTCGCTTAGTTTTGACCCGGTTAAAAATAATTGGAGCGACAGATAGAGTGCTTTGGGAACGCGACAGCTATCAACATATATGGTGACATGGTCACAATCGGGATAATTTTTATTGATTAATTTTGAAGTAAATTCAAGACTTTCGGGAGTAGAAAGCGAATCTGTTTCAGTAATTATTTTTGAATCGATAGATGGTTGTAATTCGACAAATAATGTTTTGATAGACTCGGCTTCGGAAAGTGTAGGGAACTTTGAATTACTGCAACCAGCGCAGGTGATAATTAAATCAGGGTTTTTGGCGAGAATATCTGTCAGTACTGGCTCCAGATATTTTGTTTTGTAGGCGGTGTTGGAGTCTTCATAGACTCCGTAGCCGAGAACAATGGCGATATGGGTCATTTGGATCCAAGACTAACCTTAGTTTTGTGCCAAATAACTTATAACTTTGTCGACAGCTAAAATAGTTTTAAAATCAGAACGTGTTTTTTCTCCCATTTTTTCCACACCCGGTTCGTCAGGTATCAAGTCTGAGGAGAGTTCGCGCACATAATACCGAAGATAATGGTACTGCGGTTCATCACCAACCTCTCTACTTAATACGAATGTACTGACTGTAAATTTGGTAAGTTCAATCATAACCTCGGCGGCCTCAAGGCCAATACCTTCAGCAAGCTCTGTATCTTTGTTGGTAGCCATTCGCACCATAACTTCTCGGTATTGATTTTTAGCCTGATTACATTGTGCTTCGGCTTTGATGAGCTGGAGAGCCTTGATAGTTTCCTTCTTATCATCAGTTCTATAAGTCTCAGCTAACTTAGCGCGAATCGTTTCGGGGGCTATAGATGTCATTTTTGTGAAAAATTTGTAATATATTTTTTATCTACTTAAGTATAAAACTTTCTTTACAAGTTATAGCATAAAAAATCCCCCGCCGAAGCGAGGGATTTTGGAGTCTGGACATTATCCGCCTCTTCGGCGGATAGGCCATGAGGCCTATTTAACCATTTTCTTAACCTTGGTTCCGGGAATGTAACGAGGCATTCGGCGGGCAACGATTTTCTTGGATTCTTTGGATCCAATAGCCTTGATGGTTTTGGCTTTGAACATTTTGGTTTTGAAGGTTCCAAAACCGGAGAGCTTGACGACTTCACCAGAAGCGAGAGCTTTCATGATTTCATTCAAGAAAGTTTCGACAGCGACTTTGGCTGCTTTTTTGGATAACTTGGCTTTTTGAGCCACGACTTCAATGAGATCTTTTTTGGTCATTTTCTTTTTGGTTATTAATTACTAATCAGCATTAATAATAGCCTAGTTTCCGACAAATGCAAGCATCATTCGTCGTTTTTCACCGCACTTTTATTGATTTTGCTGCCAACTATAACCGCAGATGTGCGGGTTTCGCGGACAACAGTAACGCGGATTTGACCGGCCCATTTGGCTTCTTCATCGAGTTTTTCGGCAATATTGTGACTAAGAACTTGAGCCTCAGAATCAGAAACTACGCCAGGATCGACGATAACCATCACTTCGCGACCAGCCTGGTAGGCGGCGACAGAAGTGACGCCGGCAAATGTTTTGGCGACATCTTCGATGTTGGTCATTCGCTTGAGATATTCTTCATGGACCTCATAACGAGCACCAGGACGAGCGCCAGAGGCGGCATCACCTAAATAGGTGCAGATTGATTCGGGAGAGGTGAAATCATCACTGTGATGTTCGGCGACACAATTAATTACGGCTTGAGGTAAATGGTGCTGGCGAAGAAGATCGACACCAAGATCGATGTGAGTCCCCTCTTGATTGGTGATCACCTTACCAATGTCGTGGAGTAAGGTACCGAGACGAACAGTGTTGACATCGGCCTTGAGTTCAAGAGCGATAGCTACGGCAATTTTGACAGCCTCAATAGTGTGTTTGGCGAGGTTTTGGCCATAGGAGAAGCGGAATTTGTACATACCAATATGCTTAATGATTTCGAGTGGGAGATTGAAAACACCGACTTCTTGGCAAATTCTTTTACCTTCATTCATCAAAATTTTGTCCATATCGGCCCGAGTTTGGGCAACCACCTGTTCAATTTTGACTGGCTGAATCCGACCATCTTTGACTAATTTTTCTAAAGACAAACGAGCAATTTCTCGGCGAGTGGAATCAAAAGAAGAAATGCGGATATCGTTGGTTTCATCAAGCTCGAGCTCGACACCAGTGGCTTTTTCGAAGGCACGAATGTTGCGGCCTTCGCGACCGATGATTTTACCTTTGATTTTTTCATCCTGAAGACTAAGGGTGGAAACGGTGTACTCGGCGACATAATCAGTAACTCCGTGCTGGATACTATTTAGGAGTATTTCTTTGGCGAGTTCTTCTTCCTTGGTGGTCAGTTCAGTCTTGGCTTCTTCGATTTTTTTGGCTATCCAACTACTTAACTTGCGCTCAGTGCTAGAGAGAATTAATTGTTTGGCTTTTTCGACATCAAGACCACTAACCTGTTCGAGTTTGTCGAGCTGTTTTTTGTAAAGTTCTTCAACTTGAGTCAGTTTTGATTTGACCTCGGCATTTTGCTGGTCGATGGTTTTTTCTTTGGAGATTAAATATTGCTCTTTGGAATCGAGGGTGCGGAGACGCTGAATAATTTCATCTTCCTTGGCTTTGGCGGAACTCTCCATTTGCTTGGCGCGCTCAAGGGCATCGAGAGTTTTCTTTTCGACTTCGACTGTGGCTTGAACGACGGCTTGGGGACTTGGGGGAACTATGGTGACTGGGGTGACTGGCGCAACAACAGGAGCCGGAGCCGGGGTGGCTTTTACCTTAGCTTTGGTAGATTTAAAAACGACCCGATTACTATCGTCATCATTACTTTTTTTAACTGGCGCGGGAGTGGCAGGTGTAGATACTGGTCCGCCGAAAATACCTTTAAACTTGGACAAAAACGAATCGAACATGGAAACCTCCTTATCTTTTGCTGACCAAAAAACTAGCTACGATGAAACTTCCAAAATGAGAGGGGAAGAGTAAACATTTAAGGTCAAAGTTGCAAAAGAAAAAATTATAATAAAAAAAATATTAAGTAAGCCCTATATTCTAACGTGATTTGAGGTATTCGTCAATTGCAGTTTTTATGTCACTATAGGCAAAACCACGATAGATTAGCTTGGAGATCACTTTGGATTGAGTATCTTTTGTAGGTTTAAATTTGGTAACTAGTTGATTTATTTTGGAAGCTTCGGAGGATGTGTCAAATAAGTGACTATAATTATTGGGGTTGAGGCCGTGGGCAGACAAAAGCCGTTTGGTGTACTGAAGAGACTTGTGGGAGTACTTGCGAATTAGTGATTCGGCATAGGACTGTTCGTTGAGTAGATCTAATTTTTCAATTTTGGCAATAACCTCATCAACCAACTCTGGGTAGTTTTCTGGAGGGGTGTATTTTTGAATTAACAATCGAAGCTTTAGTTTTAATTTTGGAACTAAAACAGATTTAATTTTGGGTGACAGACCAACTTGGCGGAGGGCATAGTCGAGAAGTGACTGGTGGAGTGACAGACGGTAAATGTTTTTGAGCTGGTTGTCTTCAAGGTCATCACCTTTTTTGATTTTGAGACGATAAATTTCGTCGACTAGAAGAGGTAGATATTTTTTGTCGGCAAACGTCACCCAAACAATGTTTGGGTGACGACTAGGACGGATGGAGATTATTTGCATTATTCAGTATCTGATTTGGAATCGCCTTTGACGGGGACTTCGGGATTATTGATTTTGTCCCAAATTTGAAGACGAAGGGCTTCGGCTTTGTCGGGATTTTCAGTGAGATATTTTTTGGCACCCTCGCGACCTTGAATATTTTGACCGTCGATTTTGAAGAAAGCGCCAGCTTTGGTAATTAAATTGTGAGTGACTGCTAGATCAACTAAGCTACCATAAATCGAAATACCCTCAGTGTTCATCATGTCAAACTCGGCCTCTTTGAATGGAGCGGCGACTTTGTTTTTGACAATGCGGGCACGGTGCTGGGAACCGATAGATTCACCACCGCTGGTTTTGATATTGGCAATTTTGCGAACATCGATGCGGACAGAAGCGTAGAATTTGAGCGCCAAACCACCAGGAGTAGTTTCGGGATTACCAAACATGACGCCGATTTTTTGGCGTAATTGATTGGTAAAGATAACGACACACTTGGATTTGGAAATAGCACCGGTAAGCTTTCTAAGTGCCTGGGACATGAGACGAGCCTGGACACCCATCATCGAGTCGCCCATTTCACCTTCGATTTCGGCCTTGGGCACCAGGGCAGCGACAGAATCGATAACGATAACATCGACCGCATTGGAACGGACGAGGGTTTCGACGATTTCGAGGGCTTGCTCACCATTGTCGGGCTGGGAAATTAGCAGACTATCAAGATCGACACCAATTTTGCGAGCGCGCTCGGGGTCGAGAGCATGCTCGGCGTCGATAAAGGCGGCAGTGCCACCGAGAAGCTGGGCTTCCTTGATAACGTGAAGACAAATAGTGGTTTTACCAGAGGCTTCTGGTCCAAAAATTTCAGTAATCCGGCCACGGGGTAAGCCGCCAGCGCCGAGGGCTACATCAAGAGGTAAACAGCCAGTAGGAATAACTTCGATTTTCATATCGGCCTGTTTTTCGCCCATTTTCATGATGGCACCTTCGCCGAATTGTTTGTTGATTAGCTCAAGCGCATTTTTGACCGCTTCGGTTTTTTTGGATTGTAAACTGGTATCGGCTTTGGTGACAGATTTTTTGACCATTTTATTTAATTACGAATTACTAATTACGAATTACTAATGAAATATAATTAGAAAATACGATGTTGATTAGTGATATCAACAGAGACTATATCAAGTCAAGAAGATGTTCCGAACAAAAGACGAAGAGTTAAAATTGCTTAATGCTAATACTGCGGGTGGATCCAGAAGATAGCCAATTTTGACCGTGAACCACAATGGCTTGGGAATCTTCTTTGATAAGCCCAGCCTCGATAAGCCTCTGGAAAACCGGGCCGTCAAGTTTGAATTGGCCGTCGGTTAACTTGGCATAAAAGGGGATAATGCCATAGGATAGGTTTAATAATTTGAGATTATCACGGTTGTCAGAGATAGCAATTATGGGAACATTGAGCCGGTAAGTGGAAAAGACCTTGGCGGTGTAGCCACTTTGGGTAAAGACGATAGCGGCCGAAATTGGCCAGCGAGTTGACTCGGTAACGACTTTGACGGCCGAATCGATCAGAACATCAGAGAGATTGTTGATAATCATGCCGGTGTGACGTAGTTCACCACTATTTTCGGCAAATTGGGCAATATCGCTCATGGTGTGGACGACTCGAGGAGGATTGTGACCAACAGCAGTTTCGTCGGAAAGCATCAGACAATCAGCACCGTCAAAAACCGCATTGGCCACATCGGTGGCTTCGGCTCGAGTGGGACGACCGCGGTCGATCATTGACATTAACATCTGGGTGGCAACAATGACTGGTTTGTTGTGTTGACGACAGAGGTCAATCATCTTTTTTTGCCAAAGAGCGAGTTCTTTGAGGGGGACTTCGATCCCTAGATCCCCACGGGCGACCATGACGGCATCGGTGGTGGCAATAATTTGAGGTAGATTTTTGAGAGCGGTGGCATTTTCAATCTTGGCGATGATTTTGGCAAAACATTTGCGTTTGACAAGTTCGGAGCGAAGCTTGTCAATATCTTTGGCGGTGCGAACAAAGGAAAGTGCTACAAAATCGGCATTAATTTTGGCGGCGACGTCGAGGGCTTCGATGTCGTGGTCGGTTAATAGTGGTAGATCAACGTTGATCGAAGGAAAATTGATACTTTTGCGATTTTTGATGACACCTGACTGGAGAGTTTTGGCGGTGACCACACCGGCTTTTTTGGAGACAACTTTTAGTTCCAAATTACCATCATCAATAAAAAGTGAATCACCCTTGGACAAATCGGTAATAACTTGTTTTTGAATTAGACGGATACTTTTGGGGAACTTGAGAAATTTTTGACTGATTTTGACGCGATCACCTTCGGCGACTTCAATGGTGGCGCCATCCTTGGTATCGATCCGAAGCTCGGGACCCTGGAGGTCGAGAATGACCGGACAGTTTTGAGATAAACTGTCGCTGACCTGACGCACCAGTTTGACTTTGGACTCGTGCCAGGCCAAGTCGTTATGTTTTAGATTAAATCGAAAAATATTGGCACCGGCTAAAATTAGGCGCTGGATAACATCAGCGGATTCGGACGCCGGACCGATAGTGGCGATGATTTTGGTACGTTTGAGCATGGATTAGTATAACGAATGTGTAGCGACAAGTCATCTCCAATCCACCCCCAACCCCCTCCCTTGACAGGGAGGGGGAAAAATATACTATTTATATGGTGATAATAAAGACAAAAACTAATTATTGGATTGGATTGATGTTTGGAATTGTGGGATTGGGAATGGGTTACTGGCTGAGAGGATTAAGACAGGTGGAGAGAAAAATTTATCCGGAAGAAAATATAAAAATTATTGGGGTGATTGATGGGGATACAATAGTGACGGAAAACAAAGTAAGAATAAGGCTAAGGCAAATAGATGCGCCGGAGTTGAATTTTTGTGGCGGAGAAGAAGCAAAAAATTTGCTGACTAGTTTGGTAGAGAATAAAAACGTGCGAGTAGCGGAAAATATTATTGATACCAAAGGCAGGCCAATGGCAATGATTTTTGTGGAGGGAAAATCGGTAAACAGAGAGATGCTTCAGAGCGGATGGGTAAGATATCACTCGGATAAAACCAGCGAGACGGAAGAATTGATAAAAATTTGGAATGAGGTGCGGGAGCAAAAAATGGGAATATTTAGTCAAAAATGTAGCCAGACGGAAAACTTGACTGATCCAAAATGCAATATAAAAGGAAATATTGATCCAGATAAAGCTGATACCAAAATTTATCAAATGCCGGGATGTGTCCAATATAAAACAACAACGGTGAATTTGGATAGGGGCGAGCAGTGGTTTTGTAGTGAAAAAGAGGCGGTGGAGGCAGGGTATGTGAAGTCGAAGAGGTGCCCAAACCCCTCCGCCTCCGGCACCTCCCCTTGACAGGGGAGGCTAAAAACAATTTATGGTAATTGCAGGCATAAGCTAATATAATATGGACTGTAACCCGGGGATTGGCGCAATTGGCTAGCGCGCACGCATGGGGTGCGTGAGGTTGCTGGTTCGAATCCAGTATTCCCGACAAATTGACAGATGGATATTAAATTAGAATTAAACCCGAGCGATAGCCAAGTAAATGATGTTTTGGGTACTGTGTGGGGCGAGAAATCAGTAATAGGTAAAATTCACAAACAGGATGGAGACAAAACTCTGGTTGCAGTACTGACAGATAATGGAAAAAATGTTGGTTGTGCTGCGGTGTTCATACATCCATGGGGAGAAATTGAACTTGGCTCCTTGGCTATTATTCCAGAACACAGAGGGTTGGGATTAGTTAAGCATTTGGTTGAGTGGAGGGCAAATGTAATTTTGCAATATCTTAAGGATGGGTATACCATAACTACTTTTGCGACAATTGGGTCAGATGTGACAAACTTCATCCATGATTCTATGGCAAAAATGTGTAGTAAAAAATGCTTAGCTTTAAACATGATTTGTGGTGCCGTGGAAGTTGATTTGAAAAAGGCGACTTTAAATCTTGAACAGAAAACATTAATCCCACTTGATAAAAATATTAATTTAAACTCGACGATACAAATAAGCCAGTTACCGGAAACCGTTTACGCAGATTTAAATAAATATCCAATAATCGCTAAATATACAAATAATTTTTTTTGCTTAAAAGAAAAAGTGTTACTTGGAAAAAATCAATTAATTCAACTGCCGATTAATCTAGACATTTATATTTTGAGAAATAACGATGTTGATTTTTTAATAGAAATGATTCCAAAGTACAATCAAAAAAGGTCATTAAAAGTATCGATTCCGTTACAGTCTAGTTTTCAGGCTCCAATAAAACAGTTGAAAGACAAAAAATATTTTGTGGGCGGAGTTTCTATTTCTGACAATTTTCTCTTTGTTGACTTTATCGTCAATCCTAATCCAAGAACTTTGGATATAGTAGGTAATTTGATTAACTCAAAAATTCCGGAGATATCACTGTTTGGAAAATTTATTGAGGAAATAAATTCAGACTATTTCTTCAATTCAGCCTGATAGGTTTTGCGGGTGTCGCGGATGAGCTTGTAGGTAGCAAGACGACCAACCCAACCCTTCAACTTGACTGGCTTGTCTTTTTTCTCCATGAGCTTGTAGGTGCTCCAAAAATGGACAATTTCTTCCAATAAATGAGGTGAAACTTGACGGAGTGTTTTGATGTGACGGTAGGCCGGATTGTGGCAAGGAACAGCCAAAACTTTTTCGTCTTGACCGTGCTCGTCTTCCATTAAGAGAGTACCAATTGGTCGGACCTCGACCAAACAGCCAGGAAAAACAGGGAAATTGGTGATGACCATGACATCAAGATGGTCGCCGTCACCACAACGGGTTTCGGGGATAAAACCATAATCAAAAGGATAAGTTACTGATGAATGAAGGACGCGATCAAGCTTGATAACGCCCAATTCCTCGTCAAATTCAAATTTGTTTTTTGTATTGGTGGGGATCTCAATGATGGTGTTGACAGTCTTGGGTGCCTTTTTGCCAATGGGAATATCGTGGAACATATTAGTTGTGTATTGTACGTTAAATCGCGAGAGATTGTCAAATCAATGATTTTTGAGTTAAAAAATACCAGGAAATTTTATTTTTGAGAAATTAGATTTTTTATTTCATTAAACTTGTCTGACGGAATGGTTTGGTTGAGGATTTTTAGAAAACTCAAAAAAGTTTCTTCAACAGCTTGATCAAGAGACTGTTCAAGATCAATATTGCTAGAGATTTGTTGAAATATTGCCAATAGTTCAGGCTGGCTGATGGTAGTAGGATCATCAGGCAAATTGAATAATAAATTTTTGTTTTGGGGATTGGTAATAAGTCGAGAAAAATTTACCAGTATAGTTGGGTAATAATATGAGGGGATTGATGGGGCAGATAAACATGACGAAGTAAGATAATTGGAAACAATGTCTATATTGTTATTGAAGTCATCTAATTTCAT